>NZ_NFLD01000006.1:0-114450 GCF_002160725.1 Massilimicrobiota sp. An142
GTCAGGACATTCATACGTATCAAAACCAAGATAGACGGAACCACAGAGGATAGTATCGAGAATATTCTTATAAGTCACATCACGCATTCTATTGTCATTGTAAAGCTTAGTAATATAATTGATATTATCAAAAAAAATATAACCAAAAGATTCTTTAGTATTCTTTCTTATATAAGAAGATAAGACAGCAGAATCGTATAAAAGAGTATCAGGAGTAGAGAGATCAATCATAAGAACACCACCTAAGATGATTATACAATACAAAAAAGCGATAATCATCAAAGATGATTAATCGCCATGGACAAAATTTATTTTGTCCTTTTTTTATGCTTGTTAAGCATTATAATGAATAGATTATAAGTATTAGACATTAAAAAAAGACTTTTATATAATAGAAAAGTCAAAGGATGGTGGGGATATGTTTTCAAATCGTGCATTAAAAGAAATGATTGTTCCACTTTTTTTCGAACAATTATTAGTTATGCTAGTAGGGATAGCAGATACTTTTGTTGTCAGCTTTGTGGGAGAGGCGGCTGTATCTGGTGTTTCTTTGGTCAATATGTTTAATACAATTTTTATTTATCTGTTTACAGCATTAGCCTCAGGTGGTGCTGTTATCATCAGTCAGTATATTGGCTGTGAAGATCAAAAAAATACAGTGAAGTCATCCAGCCAGTTGCTTATGTTTTCTACTGTGTTTTCTATTATTATAGCGGTTATAACATTGATATTTAATCGTCCATTATTAACGCTTTTATTTGGAAAAGTTGAAAATTCTGTTATGGAAGCTTGTGTAACTTATTTAAGAATATCTGCCTATTCTTATCCAGCCTTGGCTATTTATAATGCTGGAGCTGCACTTTATCGCAGTATTGGAAAAACCAGTACAACGATGTATATTTCATTGATTTCCAATGTTATTAATGTCATTGGAAATCTGATTGGCGTTTTTGTTTTGGATGCAGGCGTTGCTGGCGTTGCATATCCATCTTTAATTGCCAGAACTTTTTCAGCAGTTGCGATTACAGTTCTCCGTTTTTCAAAAAGCCGTTTTGCTCATTACAGTAAAGAATGGATTTTGAAATGGGATGGACCTATGTTAAAAAGAATTTTAAATATTGCAATTCCTAATGGAATTGAAAACGGTATTTTCCAGCTTGTTAAAGTTGCATTAAGCAGTGTTGTCGCTTTATTTGGAACTTATCAGATTGCAGCGAATGGAATTGCTCAAAGTATTTGGTCATTAGCGGCATTGATTGGCTCAGCGATGGGACCAGTCTTTATAACTGTGATTGGGCAGTGCATGGGAGCCAATCAGGTAAAAGAAGCAGAGTATTATTTTTATAAAATGATGAAATTAACACTTGTGTTATCTATTATCTGGAATGTTCTTGTCTTTATCATTACACCTATTTTTATGCAATTTTATCAGGTTTCAGAAGAAACACGACAATTGGTTATTATCCTTGTCTTCATTCATAATGTTTTTAATACTGTTGCCTTTCCATTTTCAGGACCATTATCAAATGGACTCCGTGCTGCTGGTGATGTCAAATATACAATGGTTGTTTCCATTGCTTCAACAGTTTTAGGAAGATTAATTTTCTCATTGATCTTTGCGATAGGATTGAACCTAGGAGTCATTGGTATTGCCTTAGCCATGTGTCTTGACTGGTCAATGAGAGGGATTATCTTTTATATTCGCTTTCGTTCAAAAAAATGGACAAAGTTTAAAGTTATTTAAATCTTCTTGTGATGAGAAGATTTTTTTTATAAAATAAAGATAATAGAAAAGAGGCGATCATATGATCAAAGATATCGTAAAAGATCAATTTTTTTTACAACAAAAATCAATAGATGCCACAAAGGAAGATTTACCTGTTGTTCAGGATTTATTAGATACCATTCAGGCTCATGAAACTTGTGTTGGCATAGCAGCTAATATGATAGGTGAATTAAAAAATATTATCGTTGTCTATGATGGAAAACAATATCTTGTGTTGATCAATCCGCAGATGATACAGGCACATAAACCACTCTATACCTGTCAGGAAGGATGTCTATGTCATGATGGTTTGAAAGAAACAAAACGTTATGAAAAAATAAAAGTGAAATATTTAGATCAGGACTTTCGTCCAAAAATCAAAACCTTTGATAAACAAACAGCCCAGATTATTCAACATGAAATAGATCATTGTCAGGGGATTTTAATCTAATGGAAAAGAAAAACTGGTTACATAGATTAAAAAATATTGGACCAGGAGCCATTGTTGTGGCTGCTTTTATTGGGCCAGGAACGATCACAGTTTGTTCTTCGACAGGGGCAAGTTATGGATATACTTTATTGTGGGTGTTATTATTTGCGACAATTGCAACAATTATTTTTCAGGAAATGGCAGCCAGATTAGGCATTGTTACAAAAATGGGACTTGGTGAAAACATTCGTGAGAAAATTTCTTCTCGCACAATCAAAGCCATAGTATCAGTCATTGTTGTGATGGCTATCTTTGTAGGGAATATTGCTTATGAAACAGGTAATATGACAGGAGGTGCTATGGGTATAGCAACATTGCTTCCTCATGTCCCTATTTCATCAATTGCCATTGTTATGGGAATTATTGCTATGATTTTATTGTTTTCTGGAAGTTATCAGTATATTGAAAAGTTTTTAACAGCTTTGGTTTTTGTGATGGCTTTTACTTTTATTTTAACGACTTTTTTATCAAAACCAGATTGGAGTCAAATCATTGCTGGTTTTATACCAAGTTTTTATGATGTAGACTGGTTAAGTGTCGTTGGCCTTGTTGGAACAACAGTTGTTCCTTATAATTTGTTTTTACATTCTTCAAGTGCTGCCCAACGTTGGCAGCATAAAGAAGATCTCAAAGATGCCAGATTAGATACTGTTTTGTCTATAGGATTAGGTGGGATTGTATCTATGTGTATTGTGATTGTTTCGGCAACCAATTGTGCAGGTATTGAGATAGAAAGTGCCAACGATTTATCATTAGCATTGCAGCCAGTCTTAGGAAATTTTGCAAGCTATTTAGTTAGTATTGGATTATTTGCAGCTGGATTGACTTCAACGATTACTGCCCCACTAGCAACAGCGTATGCCACATGTGGTATTTTAGGAATTGATCAAGATATGAAGTCTATACAATTCCGTAGTATCTGGTTTATAGTTATTGTATGTGGAATGTTTTTCATTCTTGTTAATCAGTCAACACCAACTGAATTAATATTGATTGCCCAAGTTGCCAATGCTATTATTTTACCCATTATGGCTATTTTCTTGATGTATTGTATGAATCATCCCCAACTTGGACAATATCGCAACCATCTTTTAAGTAACTTAGCTGGTATTATGGTATTGTTCATTACGATTGTTTTATGTATTCAAAATATTATCAAGATTATTTAAAAACATGTTATAAATTCTATAACATGTTTTTTTCTTGGATAAATTAATATAATTTTATTGGTGTTATTTGTATAATATTGTCGGCTTTAAAATAATAATGTTTCAAAAGCAATAATAGCTTCGCCAAAGAAGGTATTAGGACGATTTAAATCATGTGAAAATGAGTCATATTGTTCAATAACGATTGGTAATGTAGAAAGCTGAATAATAGGGGATTGAGGATTACCAATAAAGCTAATAATAGGAACATGATTATGATAAGCCGTTTCAATCATTTCGTTTAAGCGTGGTGTTTTTCCTGAATAAGATACAACAATAAAAATGGTATTATCAAAAAAGTGCTGACTAAACATTTCCATATGGACAACACACATTGTAGAATAACCTAAAAGGGTTAAGCGTTGTTGCATATATTCAGCAATAGGAGCAGAAAATCCTAAACCAAAAACAATAATGCGTTTAGAATGATCTTGGAGTAAAGATTGGAATTGTTGAAAAAAAGAACGATATTGTTCATGATAGTTGATAGTATGATTATCCTTGGTAGATGTCAGATGATAAATCATATCACTATAACCATCAAAACCAAACTTCTTACAAAGTTTATAAATAGTAGAAGTACTGGTATAGTTATCTTTTGCCATTTGACGTATACCAATTGACTTGAGTTCAATAAGATGTTCTTGGATATAACTCACAATTTGTTTCTCTAGATTATTTAATTCAAATTTTTCTGATAAATGCTCAATATTCATAAAAACACCTCCAAAACTATTATGTCATATTCAAAAGAAAGGAGCAAGAATTCATGGCTAAAAAAATGTATGACCCTTGGTCAAAAATTACAACAAGAAATGGTTATGCTGGAGATGAAGTAATTTCTGCTTTACAGAAATCTATTCGTAGAGGTTTAGAAGAACAGGCGTGTATGTTTGCTTATGAACTCTATATTTCATCACCTCAATTAGAAGAAAAATTATGGCGAAGATTATTAACAATTTCAGTAGAAGATATTGGTATGGGAAATCCAATGGCATCTGTTGTTGTGAATAACTTATATCAGATGAGTAGAGAATTTGATTATGCTGATGGAGATAGACCTATCTATTTCATTCATGCCATTAGATATATGTGCCAATCTGAAAAAGATCGTTCAAGTGATTTATTGAAAAACATTTGTATCAAATCTTTTGCAATGGGGAAATTACCAGAAATTCCTGATTATGCATTAGATAAACATACACAACGTGGACAGGCAATGGGAAGAGATTCATTCCATTTCTTAAATGAAGCGAGCCGTGTTTATCCACAAAAAGAAATTGATAATGACTATAAAGAAAGATATGCAAAGATTTTAGAAGAATATGATCCAGAAAATGTAGTAGATACAGCATTTACATTTAATGGATGGCAATTTTAAAAGGGAGAGTAAAAAATGATTAGTCGATTAGAACAATTATTATCACCGCTTGGAAATAAGTTAGGAAATCAAAGACATTTACAGGCTATTTCTAATGGGATGATGATGTCACTTGCATTGATTGTTGTAGGATCAATATTTTTAATTATCGCCAATCCACCAATTAATTTAGATATCGTGGATATGAATACAGGAAATATTTTCCTAAAAGCGATGATTGCCTGGAAACAATGGGCAGTAGCGAATTATAATACCATTACCATTCCATATACAATGACTATGGGATTGATTGGTTTAGTGACAGCATTTGGAGTTGCTTATTCATTAGCTGAAACTTATCAAATGAAACCAGCAATCAATGGAATTATTTCTATGTGTGTATTCCTTATGATTTCTGCTCCTGTTACTGATGGACAATTATCAATGACTTATCTAGGAGCAGATGGTTTATTTGTCGCATTAATTATTGGTTTAATTTCAGTTGAAATTTGTCGTGTTGTTGGAAATAAAATTGTCTTTACATTTCCAGAAAGTGTACCAACAGCAGTCACAAACTTTGTGAATTCATTATTACCATTAGCAGCTAATATTATTATTATCTATGGTTTAAATCTTGTCTTAATGGGTGTCAGTGGTCAATCATTACCACAGTTTGTTATGAGTATTTTAACACCAGCTATTTCAGGTGTTGATAATGTTTGGGCTTATATGGGAATCTTTGCCTTTTCTAATATTTTATGGTTATTTGGAATCAATGGCTCATCTATCATTTTCCCAATTGTGTTCACATTAGGAATTACAAACTCTGGACTGAATGCCGATTTAATCAATGCTGGACAAAGTGCTGAACATATCATGAACTTACAGATGTATAGATATGCAGTTCTTGGTGGTGGAGGAAACACTTTAGGTCTTGTCTTATTAATGTGTTTTTCTCATGTGAAGCATTTAAAAACAATTGGTCGTTTAAGCCTAGTCCCAGGTATTTGCGGAATCAATGAACCAGTTATTTTTGGTGCGCCAATCGTCTTAAATCCTATTTTAGCGATACCATTTGTTTTCATGCCATGTATTTCTATTGGTTTAGGATATCTTGTTCAAAGCATTGGTCTTGTAAACATGGGATATATTGTTGACCCTTCATTTACACCATTCTTTGCACAAGGATTCTTATCAGCATTAGATTTAAGAAATGTTATCTTTATGTGTGTATTGATTGTTATAAGTATGGTTGTGTATTACCCATTCTTTAAAGTCTATGAAAAATCAATAGCTCAAAAAGAAGGTATTGAAGAAAAATAATAAGAAAAGAGATTTCATTCATGATGCTCATGTTTGAAATCTCTTTTTCTATCATAATAGTTTATGACTGTTTTTGTAATTGTTTAATCATTTGAAATAATTCTTGAGGTGTTTCTTTTTTATCTGATAATATCCAATAATAACAGATTTGAAAATAAGGGATTGTATGATAAATCATAAAGTATTCTTTATATTGATGAATGAAAGGATTATTTGATTGTTCTAAACTATTTAAGATACAATGAGTATTATATTTTGCGATATAGGGAAGTAAATTCCACTTTTGTAATGCCAGTAAAAGGGCAGTATTTTTATCAAAGAATTGTATAAAATCTAAGATAGCCTCATCACTTGTAAAATAGGAAATATCAATATATTTATTTTGAAATGCTTTTTGATGAGCTTGTCGATAGGCTTCTTTTAAAACATCTTCAACAGATTGGTAATTATTATAAAAAGCATTTCTTGAAACATGAGCTTTTGTGACTAAAGATGTAATTGTGATATCCTCAATAGATGTCTTTTGTAATAAATCAATAAGTGCCTCAGTAATCTGTTGTTTAGAATAATTTGCTTTGTTCATGACAATCACCCATTTCATTATATCAAATAACAACAAAAATGCGAAGAATGTCCTTTTTGACTTATACTTATTGATAAAATATAAAGAAAGATTTATAGTGCATTTAGGAGGATAGAAAAATGAAAGATTATTTTGGATATCAAGGACAAATCGCAGTTGTGACAGGTGCAGCTTCTGGGATGGGAAAAGCAACAACAGAAATGTTAGTGGATTTAGGAGCAAAAGTTTATGCATTAGATTGGCAGAAAGTAGAGGTAGATGGAATTGAAAAATATATACATGTTGATTTAAGTCAAAAAGAGTCTATAGATCAGGCATTTCAAGAGATTCCTGACCATATTCATGCTTTCTTTGGTATAGCAGGAGTTTCAGGAGCAAAAAATGATTTTATAACAACTTGTAAAATTGATTTATTATCTAATCAATATATTTGTGAAGAATATTTAATTCATAGAATGCAAAAAGGTGACGCTATTGCATTTATGACATCTACAGGTGGTAATGGATGGGAAAGAGAAGATAATAAAGATATTTATTTACCAGTTATTCAGGCATCTGGATGGGATGGAAAAGTTGCGGCTATAGAAAAAACAGGTATGAGTCGAATGCCTGGAACAATGGCATACCCATTTAGTAAATTAGCTATGAATTATTTAACAGTCTATTTACAATCTACATTTGCATCTCAAGGTATAAGAGTAAATGCTGTATTACCCGGTTCAACAGATACAGGTATGAAAGATGAATTTACACAAATGGCTGGTGGTGAAGAAGCTCTATTATCTCATTGTGGTTATGCAAAACGTCTGGCTACCAGTGAAGAAATGGCTATGCCTATCGTCTTTTTAAATAGTGTAATGGCTTCATATATTTCTGGTGAACATTTAATTGTTGATTTTAGTCAAACCAGTGAAGAAATTGCAGGAATTAAGCCAGTAGGACAAGTGATTTCTTTAAAAGGAATATTAGAATATATGAAAAATATGTAATCTTCATTTATAAATGTTATAATTGTAATGACAGTTATAGCATTTTATTTTTCGTTATATAAGTGAATGGTGATAATGATGATTATAGATAAGGTTAATGATATTATTAATGGACATACAAGTAAAAATTCATTATATGTTTTTTGTGTTTTTATTAAGGAAAATATTGCAAAGATTCCTAGAATGACTATTGAAGATATAGCAAAAGCATGTTATATATCAAAAGGACAAGTTTCAAAGTGTATTCGAAATCTAGATTATCAAAATTATGAGGAATTTATATATGAATGTTATTCATATTTAGATTCCTTAGAAAGAAGGCAGCTTTTCATTGATAAAAAATTATCTTTAAAGGAAAACATAAGCATTTTTTCTGATAATTTTCTTAAAAATATACAGTACACTCAAAAATATTTAGATTATACTCAAATAGAAGAACTTATTAAAAATATAAAAACTTCTCGTAAAATTTACTTATATGCTCAAGGGGATGCACGATCACTTATTTATAATATTCAAAGGGAATTGAATATATATCATATCAATACAATTATTTGTGACGTGGATTTAAAAAAAGAATATTCTTTTACAAATCAAGATTTACTTATTATTATAAGCATAAATGGAGATACTTTTCACTATGATAAAAGAATTATTCAAAGACTAAGAAAAACAAAAGTTAATAAATGGTTGATTACATGTCAGAATGATATCAATTTCTGTGAAAATCAAATTTTTATACACTGTTTGCATTTTTCTTATCATGTATATATGATGAGATATATTATTGATATTATTATTCTTGGTTTACAAATGTGAGTTTCCTTTTTGGAAACTTTTTTTGATTGTGCTTATTTTTTTTATATGATGATTACAGGAGGATGTTATATGTATAAAATTTCAAGTGAATTACTCTATGTTTTCGCTATTTTGTTATTGGGGTTTGGTGTTAACTTAATGTCAATAGCTGATTGTGGCATGTCAATGATTGTTTGTCCAGCATATATTATTAGTCAAAAATATAATCATTTAACATATGGACAAGCAGAATATTTAGTTGCGGGATTTCTATTTGTTATTTTTTGTATCGTACTACGAAAGTTTCGATTAGCTTATTTAAGTTCGTTTATAACAGGTTTTTTATATGCAACTACGGCTGATATTTTAAAATTCATATTACCAATATTTCAAGTAACTATATCTTCTTTGGTAATACGTATGATTTGTTTCTTTTTGGGTATGATGATATCTGCTTTAGCAGTAGCTATGTTTTATGAAACATATTTTTATCCACAAATTTATGATTTCTTTTGTAAAGTATTATCTAAGAAATATAAAATATCATTGAAGTTATTCAAAACATGTTTTGATTGTACATTTTTAATGATTTCACTATTCATGTCTTTGATATTATTTAATGATTTTGTAGGTATAGGGTTAGGAACAATCATTATGGCAATATGCAATGGAGCATTGATACAATTTTTTCGTACAAAAGTTTTAAGTCATTTTATTTATATACCAAGATTTAAAAAATTATCATATTATTTAAACAATGCATAAAGGAGGAAAAGTTATGGGATTTAAAGAAGGATTTTTATGGGGTGGTGCAACAGCTGCCAATCAAGTTGAAGGTGGTATTTTCGAAGGTGGACGTGGTTTAGCTAATGTCGATTTGATGCCGTATGGTCAAGATCGTTATGCTATTGGAACAGGAGAAAAATGGATTAATCATATTGACAATCACTATTTTCCAAGTCATCAAGCTGTTGATTTTTATCATCATTATAAAGAAGATATTGCATTAATGGCAGAAATGGGATTTAAAGTTTTTAGAATATCCATTGCATGGACACGTATTTTTCCACATGGTGATGAAGAATCACCTAATGAAGAAGGATTAAAATTTTATGAAGATGTATTTAAAGAGTGTCATAAATATCATATTGAACCATTAGTGACAATAAATCATTTTGATTGTCCTATGTATTTGATCAACAAATATGGAGGATGGAGAGATAGAAGAATGATTGATTGTTATGTTAAATTAGCAAAGGTTCTATTGATAAGATATAAACATTTTGTAAAATATTGGCTAACTTTTAATGAAATCAATATGATACTTCATTTTCCGTTTGTTGCAGCAGGACTAAGATTTAAGGATGATGAAAATAAAATACAAGCTATGATTACCTGTGCGCATCATGAATTAGTTGCTAGTGCACTCGTCACAAAACTGGCTCATGAGATTAATCCACAAAATCAAATTGGATGCATGTTAGCAGCAGGGTCTTATTATCCAGCAACATGTAAACCTGAAGATTATTGGAAAGCTATATGTGATAATCGAGAAAGCTATATGTTTATTGATGTTCAATCAAGAGGCTATTATCCTCCATATGCTTTAAAATGGATAGAAAAGAATCAAGCTACCATTCCATTTATGAATGATGATAAGAATTTATTGATGGAAAATACTGTTGATTTTATAAGTTTTTCATATTATTCATCAAGAGTTTCTAGTTCGACTCCTGATAGTAGCTGTCAAACTGAAAGTAATATATTTGCATCTGTTATAAATCCATATTTGAAATCGAGTGAATGGGGATGGCAAATTGATCCTTTAGGTTTAAGAATTACTATGAATGAACTTTATGATCGTTATCAAAAACCATTATTTATTGTTGAAAATGGTTTGGGAGCTAAAGATATTGTAGAAGAAGACGGAACAATTCAAGATGATTATCGCATTCATTATTTAAGAGAACACATTAAAGCGATGAAAGATGCTGTTGACAAAGATGGTGTTGATTTAATGGGATACACAACATGGGGATGTATAGATTTGATTTCCAATGGGACTGGTGAAATGGAAAAAAGATATGGATTTATATATGTAGATAGAGATAACAGGGGAAAGGGAACGTTCAAAAGGTTAAAGAAAAAATCGTTTGAATGGTATAAAAAAGTCATTGCTACAAATGGGGAATTATTATAAAAAAACATGTCACTAGTACATGTTTTTTAATTATATAAAATACTTTGATAATATTCTTTTGTCTTTTGTTCAAAAGATTGATTCATATCCATTTGTTTTTCAATGATTTGTGATTCCATCTGTTGAATTTGATCTTCTTGAGGAGCATGGTCACTGGCAATGACGCTCACTGTAGATATTGTTGCTTGAGGAAATTGTTCTTGGAGATGACGAATCATTTCATTGATTTGATTTTGAATTGTACTTTTAACATCATTGAGTAAATTATCAATAATCAGTAAAATCATATGTATAAAAGGATAATCCTTATCCACCACAACATAAGCACCTAATGCTTGTTGGTGATTCATAGAATTTAATGGGAATTGTTGTGTCATGTCTATTTTTTCAACAAAGTATAATGGGCTATAAAAAACGTGGTCTTCTTTTCGTGTTAAAAATGGTTGATCTTGATCTGGCTGAAGAAATAACATGTCTTTATATAATGAAAAAATAACATTATCATTATAGATAGGTGTTAATTGCTTAAAATCCTCTATTCCTTTGGATAGAGTTGTATACATATCATTGCTGTATTTCATTTTTTCAACATAATCATGTATATCTTCTTGAGAAATCATATCAAGATATTCATAAAGTCTTTTCATAACCTCACCTCAATCATGGAGTATAGCATAAAAGTCATGTATATGAAAGAAGAAAACAGATATAAATTTTAAAAAATAATGATTGACTCTAAACTTCACTTTAGGGTTATGATAGAATAGAATAACAAGGAGGTTTTATCGTGAAAACAAAGAAATTAACATTTGGTGCTATGTGTTTAGCCATATCTTTATTACTACCACAAGTCTTTCATATCATTGGTATGCAACAGGCTGGTTCTGTTTTTCTTCCAATGCATTTACCTGTTTTTATTGGTGGAATGTTACTTGGACCTATCTATGGCTTATTTTTAGGAATCTTTGCTCCATTGACAAGCTTTGTTGTGACTGGAATGCCTTCTGCGGATCGTGTTCTTTTTATGATGAGTGAACTTGCCACTTATGGAATGATGAGTGGACTTTTATTCCATCAGTTCCATTTCTCTAAACAAAAGTTTGGAGCATTATCAGCACTTATTATTTCAATGATTGCTGGTAGAGTTGTTTATGGTATTGTGATTTCTATAGCAACATACATTTTTGGCATTCCTCTTGGTGGTATTCCAGCTGTCATTGCAGCAACAACAACGGGTATTCCAGGTATTATTATTCAATTGATTTTTGTACCAACTATTGTCATGGCGATTGTTAAGGGAGGATATTTTGATGAAGTTGCAGCAACTGCAAAAAAAGCTTAACGAAGAAGGATTATCATTAATTGCTGATAGACAGGGAGAACTCTATACATCAAAGCTTCATGGCATAGGACCAATTATCAATCCTATGAAGGAAGATATATATTATTTTGAAGATGCAATCGTAGTTGATAAAGTCATTGGAAAAGCAACTGCAATGTTACTGATTTTATCAAAAGTGAAATACATTTATGCCTATGTCTTAAGTGAAAAAGCCAAAGAAATATTGGAATATTATCATATCAGTTATGATTGTGAAAAAGTTGTTCCTTATATTATCAATAGAACACATGATGGTATGTGTCCTATGGAAAAGACTGTTTATGATATGAATGATTTAGATGAAGCTTTTATAGCTTTAAAACATAAACAAAGTGAATTAATGAAACAATAATGTAAAAGCATCCCATTTGGATGCTTTTTTCATATAAATGATATCACTTATAATAAACTTTCACATCATGATAATCATTCTTTGTGAATAATATCGTATAAAATGATTTCAGATAAAACATATCTATTATATAATAGAAATATAAAGGAGTTGTTTCATATGAAAAATAAATATGACTATCCTCGTCCACAATTATATCGAGAAAGCTTTCAATCATTAGATGGAGAATGGTTATTAAACCAGCAGACTATCCAAGTCCCTTATCCACCACAAGCTCCTTTGTCTTGTTATCAAGGGGAAATTGGTGAACATCTTCATTATCAAAAGACATTTATATTAGATGATCATATGCTTGGAAAAGAAAAAAGTATTCATTTGCATTTTGGTGCTGTGGATCAAATCGCAAAAGTCTATATAAACCATCAATGTGTAGGAGAACATCAAGGTGGATATTTACCATTCTGGTCTGACATTACATCGTTTATTCAAGATGGAGAAAACCTTTTAGAAGTTCAAGTCACTGATCAGCTATCTGATCTTTATCCTTATGGCAAACAAAAGAAAAAATCAGGTGGTATGTGGTACACACCAGTATCAGGCATTTGGCAATCTGTCTGGCTTGAAGCTGTACAATCACATTACATACAGGATTTAAAAATAACCCCATCTTTAGATCAGATACATCTTCATATTGAAACAACAGCTGATTACTATCAAGTCAGTATTGTCGCAGATGAATTATTTTTAAAAGAAACATTTCATGATAAAGATATTGATATAAACATACCATCTTCATATCGTCATTTATGGACTACAGAAAATCCATATCTATATAGAATATTTATAGATACGGATAATGATCATGTAGAAAGTTATTTTGCTTTAAGAACAGTAGAGGTTAAAAATCAGGATATTCTATTAAATGGAAAGCCTATATTTATACATGGGGTTTTAGATCAGGGCTATTTCCATGATGGATTATATTTGCCTCATCAAATGGATGAGTATGAAAAAGATATTTTAAGAATGAAAGAATTAGGATTTAATTGTTTAAGAAAACATATTAAAGTTGAACCTGAAGCATTTTACTTTGCTTGTGATCAACTTGGAATGTTAGTTATACAAGATCATGTTAATAATGGGCAATATCATTATATCAGAGATACAGTTTTACCAAACTTAGGATTCAAATATCGCTTGGATCATGTAAGAGGGAAACAACTTCAAAAATATATATTTCAAAAACATATGTTGGACACATTGAAGCATTTATATAATCATCCTTGTATTATTGGATATACTATTTTTAATGAAGGATGGGGTCAGATTCAAGCTGATAACATGTATCAATTATGTCAAGACTATGATTCATCTCGTTTTTATGATGCCACTTCTGGCTGGTTTCATCAAAAATTAAGTGATGTTCAAAGCGAACATGTTTATTTTAGAAACAAGGTATTAAAAAATAAACAAAATCGACCTATATTATTAAGTGAATGTGGTGGTTATACAAGAATTGTTGATCAGCATGTCTATTCTTCTCGTCATTATGGTTATGGAACAACCCATAGTGAAGAAGAATTAACGGATCAGATGATAAAAATGTATGAAGAAATGGTGTTACCATCTATTGATCATGGCTTATGTGGATGTATTTATACACAATTATCAGATATAGAAGATGAAATCAATGGTTTATATACATATGATCGTCAAGTATGTAAAGTCAATAAACAGCGTTTATTGAAGCTACAAAAACAAATTCAAAAAACATTTGAGGAAAAGAAAAGAATATAATGATGTTTATTCATTATATTCTGATACATTTTCCTTTTTTTCATTTTGAATATAATATTGAGTATCTTTGATAATATCTGCGAGTGTGATGCTTTTCAATTCATTTTCTAAAGCTTTTTGAACCTGTATTAATTTGTTATCCAATATATGATGAATATTTCTACCTACTGGGCATTGTGGATTAGGGTTTTCATGAAAATGAAATAATTCACCATTTTCAATACAGTCAACAGCATTGTAGATATCTAAGAAAGTAATCTCTTTGGCATCTCTTGCAAAAGAGGTACCGCCACTTCCTCGTTGCACACGGACTAGTCCTGCATTTCTGAGTTGAGAAAGGATTTTTCTTATAATGACAGGATTGACATTGACACTAGAAGCTAAAAAATCACTTGTTATTTTCGTTTCATTTTGAAATGTATCAATACAAGCAAAAATATGTACAGCAATAGTAAAACGACTTGAAATTTGCATATCTACTCCCTCTTTCTTTTCTGCTTTGATTATATAGGGCATTTGATGTAATGTCAATGTTTACAATTACAATATTTGTTCCATCATGATTTTTAAAGGCGTCATACCACATTTTTCATAGAATTTCATTGCTGATTCATTTAAACACCAGACATTTAACGTCACATGATAATAATGTTGCGTTTTCGCATAGTTTAAAACATATTCATAAAGCTGTTTTCCAATATGCTGACCACGACATTTTTCATCTACACATAAATCATCAATATAAAGTGTTTTTTTATTTTCATAATGATGTTGTTCTATACAAAAGACGTATCCAAGTATTTGATGAAGATGATCTTCATAAACAAAGATTGGTCTTGTATCATCTTGTATGACTTTGATAAGTTGTTCATCTGTATATTTTTTACTTCCATGTTGGAATAAATCAGGTCGTCCATCAGCGTGTACATTATTAACTTGAAATAATAAATGATTAAGACTTGCTAAGTCTTGTATTGTTGCTTCTCTAATCATAAAAATCCTCCAATCTTTATTTCTGTTTGACAATATGATATTATGATTATTAATAAAAATCAAGGAGATATCATATGTTACATCAAGGAACAAAGCGATTAAAGAGTCAACGTTTTATTTTACGTCCATTTCAAAAAGATGATGCCAAAGCAATGTTTGAACGTTGGGCAAGTGATGAAGAAGTGACACATTTTTTAACTTGGAAACCACATCAGAATATTCAAGTCACACAACAGATTTTAGACGATTGGATTAAACAATATCAGAATTTGAATTATTATAATTGGGCTATTATTATCAAGGATTATGACCATTTACCTGTTGGCAATATATCAGTTGTAGAAGTGAATGAGAAAACTCATTTAGCTGTTATTGGATATTGTCTTTCACGCCAATATTGGCATCAGGGAGTCATGAGTGAGGTTCTGGATAGAGTCATTGATTTTCTTTTCAATGAAGTAGGCTTTGAATGTATTCAATCTCATCATGATCCTTTAAATCCACATTCTGGACAAGTTATGTTGAAATGTGGAATGACATATGAAGGAACTTTGAGACATAGTGACTGGAATAATCAAGGGATTGTAGATGCATGTTATTATTCCATTTTAAAAGATGAGTATAAAAAGAAAGGTTAGACTTTCTTTTTATATATATTTTAAATATGAAGTAAACTTCATATTTCTATTGTATAATTATAAATAAGAATATATAATATATATGAAGTAAACTTCATATTGGAGGTGCTTATGAAAACAAGAGTTAAAGAATTTAGACTTCAAAAGGGAATGACACAACAGCAGTTAGCAAAGATGGTTCATGTTTCCAATAGAACCATTATTTCCATTGAAAAAGGACAATATAACCCATCACTTATGCTGGCATATCGTCTTTCTCAAGTCTTTCATGTTTCCATTGAAGAATTATGTTGTTTAGAAGATAATTTAAAGGAGGAAGAATCTCATGATCAAAAATAAAAGAAATTTTTTCATAGCTATTATCATGACGCTATTATCTTTTGTTGCCTTCATTATTTATATGAAGACTAATGAATATCGTTATTTCATAACCATGCTAGTAGGTATATTTTATGCAATGATACAATATTATCAGGCATTTTCTACAAGCATCTTTGAAGAATTGAAGATATATAATGATGAAAGAGATGATTTCATTATCATGAAAACAAGTCATCTTCTTTTAAGAATAATGAATTATATTTTATTTATAATGGTTTTTATTTTTTTAATGAGTTATGCGTTATTTGGTATTGGCACATTGCTGATTATATCTTTAACATTGATTGGAATATTAGTCTTTATATTTTTAGGGACACTGTTTATCAATATTTATTTAGAAAAAAGAAATTAAAAACACAGAAATACTACTTCTGTGTATAAATATGATGATTTTCATATAAATGAATATGTGCAGGTAAAGAATGATTAAGGACTTTTTTGGCATTGATGCCATCAGAGTTTTCATAAAATTGTTTAGCTAAATGATAAGGAGTACCACCCATCATTTTACGTTGAATCAAGCGTTTCTTTAGCTCTTGAATAGGAGCTTCAATAAAAAGAGAATCGTCAAATAAAGTGTGAATATCTTTCCATTTCTCTTCATTGAGCAATAAGTAATTACCTTCTAAAAGAACTATTTTTTGACAGATATGAATTTGATCTTCAACAGGATTATGCAAAACTCTGTCATATATAGGAAAATC
Source organism: Massilimicrobiota sp. An142 (assembly GCF_002160725.1). Lineage (NCBI taxonomy): Bacteria > Bacillati > Bacillota > Erysipelotrichia > Erysipelotrichales > Erysipelotrichaceae > Massiliimicrobium > Massilimicrobiota sp. An142. The sequence goes on from NZ_NFLD01000006.1 coordinate 16,963, forward strand.
AATATCATTTGTTTGCATATCTTTTATCTTATTAATGAGTCTATCCACATCAAAAGTTTCTGGACAACCTTTGACATCTTTCATGCATATTTTTTGTTGATTTTTAATGATATAATGCGTATCCAAATAATCTTGATAACGGTGAAAACCATCCATGCCTAAAGCCTGTAAAGGTGTCACATTAGAAATATTTTGTGATAAATATTCAAGAAATAGTGAAAGTGTTGTTTTTCCAGTTCCAGGCGGAGCAGCTAAAAGAATCAATAATCTTTGATTCTTTTCTTTTTGCATTTGTGTCCATTTTTTCAATAAAGGAATAAATATATTTTGAATATTCTGTTCATCAAATTGAGCCTTTATAAGATGTCCATTGACATTAAGTTCATAAGTTTTCATAAGTCCTCCTAAGGAATAATAATTTTTCTTCTCTTTTTATGACAAGTTTTTTCATAGAGTAAAGATTGTATATTCATCTTGATGAGTTCATTACGACGAAAAGATAATGAATGGATTGTCTGTTTTTGAATATCAAAACAATAAAGTTTTGTGACACAATTGATAAAAAGATAATGATAGAAATCATGAGGAATATCTTTTTGGATTAAAAATGTTTTTAAGTTTTCTTGAGATAAATTATGACAGTGAGAAAAAATATAAAGTCCATTATGCAAATATCTTTCATACTTTTTACACTTGATAAGTTTACGTTCAATAGCATCATCTATTTTTTCAAAAACAAAAGAAATGTTTTGATCATCATGATCAAAGGGTGTCATATCCAATGTTTTATATAAAGGTTTTTTCATATCAGCAACCGCTTCTTCAGGAGTTAAAGCCTGAGTGACTTCTATGCCATGATGATAAAGAGGAATACGCAAATCAGGACGATCTGATAATAAGATGTCTTTTTCATCAATATCAAAGAAAGTAGCTAATGTTAATGCAGCATATTTTTCAAAATAATTTTTACTATAAGTTTCACTCATTTGGACACCATCCTTTCTTCTATTATCTCATAGAATACAGGAAAACTCTAGAATCTATGCTATAATAAAAAAAGATTGGAGATAAAAATATGTGTGGAAGATATTATTTAATTAAAAGGATATATGAAGTTTTAAAGGATATGGAGATGGATGTTGCTTCATCATTACAAGTGATAGGAGATTGTAGACCTCATCAGATGTTGCCAGTCATCATTCAAGAAGGAAATCATTGTCAGATAAAAATGATGCAATGGGGCTATACAATCAATTCAAAACTGATTATTAATGCCCGTAGTGAAACGATTTTAGATAAGACATTATTTCGAGAAGATATTCAAAATCGTCGTTGTCTTATTATAGCGAAAGGATTTTATGAGTGGGATATTCATAAACATCAGATATCTTTTGAACCAATGGAAGATATTTTATTGATGGCAGGCTGTTATAATAAACAAGGAGAATTTGTTATTCTAACAAAAGAGGCTAATGATGTGATGCAACCTGTTCATTCGCGAATGCCAGTTATGTTATCACCTCATCAAATCAATAGTTGGTTTGATCAACAAAGCTATCAAAAATATCTTCAGTGTGAAATACCTTTTCATATTGTATCAGGCATCTTACAGCAATCTTTATTTTAAGCAAATGGATTGCATTTTCATAGCAGAGGTATTATGATGAAACAAAGGAGTGAAGGAAAGATGTTAGAAGTTGGAACAATGGCCCCAGATTTTACATTATTGAATCAAAATGGTGAAGAAATATCATTAAGTCAATATCGAGGACAGAAGGTTATTTTATATTTTTATCCAAAAGATAATACACCTGGATGTACAAAACAGGCTTGTGGATTTGCTCAATTATATCCTGATTTTCATGAAAAAGGAGCTGTCATTTTAGGGGTCAGTAAAGATAGTGTGAAATCTCATAAAAAGTTCCAAGAAAAATATCAATTACCTTTTACCTTATTGTCTGATCCAGAATTACAAGTTATACAGGCTTATGATGTCTGGAAAGAAAAAAATATGTATGGTAAAAAAGTCATGGGAGTTGTCAGAACAACATACTTGATTAATGAAGAAGGGATTATTGAAAAAGCATATACAAAAGTGAAAGCTGCTCAAAATCCAGAAGATATGCTGAAAGTTTTAAACGCATCTCAATAGATGTGTTTTTTTTGTTATAGACTAGAAACAAGACTTGAATTTCTTTATAATAAAGCATATAAGGGGAGGAAGACAAATGATTCGATTAATTGCGACGGATATGGATGGCACTTTTTTAGATTCACAAAAAAAGTTTGATAAATCTTTTATAGATTTGTTTTATCAAATGAAAGAGAAAAATATAAAGTTTGTTATAGCGAGTGGAAATCAATATTATCGCCTATATCAAAAATTTTTACCTCTTAGTGATCAGATGTATTTTATTGCTGAAAATGGAAGTTATATTGCAAAAGGAACAACAGAATTGCATTGCGATGTGATTTCATATCAAAAAGTGAAAGAAATGGTACATATTTTATCACAATACCAACGTATTTTTATCATTCTATGTGGGAGAAAAGGTGCTTATATTTTAAAAGATTATTTTGCATATAAAAATGAAGTCAAAAAATATTATTGTGCTTATTCATTTATAGATTCTTATGATGAGATTCATGATGATATTATGAAGATTGCCATCTATGATAAAGAACAGCATATTCAGGATTTGTTGGATGAGATTCGTCAACAGTTACCAGATGGCGTTAAGATTGTTACATCAGGAAATGAATGGATGGATATTCAAAATCAGCACATGCATAAAGGGGTAGGTATCAAATTTTTACAAGATACATACCAGATTAATCCAGATGAATGTGCAGCCTTTGGAGATCAAATGAACGATTATGAAATGTTGCAGGAAGTCAAATATGCTTATGCTATGTCAAATGCAGTAGAACCTATTAAAAATATTGCTTATGAGGTCATTGGATCAAATGATGAGCAAGCTGTGCTCAAGAAGATTCATGATATTTTAGAAGAAACTGAGGGAAAAATGAAGAAAGTAGAATTTGAACGTATGCAATCCGTTACAGTTGGATTTGGTGGAATAAAAGGAAGTAAATATCAGTTTGAAGGCATTGAAGAAAAAGTTAAGCAACGTATCTTGGATGGCTGGACTTATCTGGGGTATGTTCCAATCATAACGAGATCAACAGGAGATGTTGAAACAATTTCTCTTATTTTTGAAAAAGAGGAGACAGCATGAGTCAACGTATTCTAGATCGATTAAATGAAAACTATCATTTAAGTGAAAATGATCAGGTCATTGTCACATATCTGCTGGAACATTTAGAAGAAATTCCACAGCTTTCATCAAGAGAACTCGCCAAAAGAACTTATACCAGTGCAACAACAATCATTCGTTTTATTAAAAAATTAGGATATAAAAATTATAGTGATTTTAAATATCATATCGTTTTGATGTTGAAAAATATGAACTTAGATAATTATGATATCTTTTCTGGTGAAGATATACTTTCTATTTCACAGAAAGTAAGCCAATTAGAAAATGATACGATTCAAAAAACGAAAGATTCTTTAAATCAAAAGGATTTACAGGATATTGTTTCATCTATTGAATCACAAAAATATGTTGATATTTATGCTAATGATACAAATTCAACGATTTGTTATTATGCTGCGCATATTTTCAGTCGTCTTGGTATCTTTGTTCAAGTTTATAAAGATACAGATTTACAGATTAATCATGCTTTAAACATAAAAAATAATCATGTGATTATGATTGTGAGTAAGCATTCTCGAAATCCTTATCTCATTGATTTAAGTCAAACTTTATTACGCAGACATATTCCATTTATCGTTTTTACAGGACAAAATCAAAATCGTTTATCCCAAAATGCAACATATACGATTCATACACCTTTTGATCCACAATCATCCAGTATTCAAGAGTGGGTTTTTTATACATCCTTAAAATATATTTTTGATTTGATTTATAGTCTTTTGTATTCTATGTCTTATGAAAAAACAAAAAAATACAAACAACTTTATGATCAAATCTTTTTTAAGAATCTGTAACATTGTTGCAGATTTTTTATGTTTATTTAATGAAATTGGTTGACAATGTTCCTCAATCATGAACAGGTCTTGTATTTAAAAATGAAAGTCTTTATAGTGAAACTATCAAAAGAAGGAGGAATCAAAATGTTGAGGATTTTACTAGCATGTGCAGGTGGTATGTCGACAAGTCTGCTGATGAATAAGATGAAAGAAGAAGCAGAGCAAAGAGGTATTGAAGTCAGTGTGGATGCTGTAGGCGAAAAAACAATTGGTAATCACATAGGTAATTTTGATGTTTTATTGTTAGGTCCACAAGTCAGATATGTTTTAAAGAACGTCCAAGATGTTGTTGGTGACAAGGCTCCATTTGATGTGATTGATATGCGTGATTATGGAACAATGAATGGTGCAAAAGTTTTAGATCGGGCAATCAAGATGTATGAATCATTTTATCATAAGAAAGTGGGGAAATAAGATGTCTTTACCAAAGGATTTTTTATGGGGTGGCGCAACTGCGGCACATCAGTTTGAAGGCGGTTATTTAGAAGATGGAAAAGGGTTATGTAGTGGAGATGTTGTCACAAGTGGAGATGGTAGAAATGGTATTCAAAGACGAGTCACTTATACTTTACCAGATGGTGAATATGGTTCACAATTTGTCTTTCCTTATCAGAATTTACCACAAGATGCAAAATTATCTTGTCATGAAGATGAGTTTTATCCAACACATGAAGCCAGTGACTTTTATCATCATTATAAGGAAGATATTGCCCTTATGGCGGAAATGGGATTCAAATGTTATCGTATGTCCATCAATTGGGCAAGAATATTGCCACATGGTGATGATGAAATTCCAAATGAAAAAGGTTTAGAATTCTATGACCGTGTCTTTGATGAATGTTTGAAATATCATATCGAACCAGTCGTGACTTTGTTACATTTTGAAACACCAGTTTCGCTCATCAATAGATATGGAGCATGGATTGATCGTCGTTGTGTTGATGCATTTGTCAAATACTGTGAATTTGTGATGAAAAGATATCAGCATAAAGTCAAATATTGGATGATATTTAATGAGATTAATAATATGGAAATTCTACCTCTTTATGCAGGAGGATTATGAAAAAATGATGATCAGTCTAAAGCCACTGCGACTTATCATCAATTCATTGCAAGTGCAAAAGTTGTGAAAATGGCTCATGAAATTAATTCTAAAATGAAAGTCGGCATGATGATTGCTTATACAGCAGCATATGCTTTGACTTGTCATCCACGTGATGAATTGAAATTGATGAAAGACAATCAGATAAGACATTTCTATTGTGATGTACAATGCCGTGGTCATTATCCACAATATAAGTTAAAAGAATATCAAAGAAATGGAATTCATTTGCCTGTTTTAGAAGGAGATCAACAAATTTTAAAAGAAGGGACAGTTGATTATATTGGATTGAGTTATTATTCAAGTTCGTGTGTCAGTGGTGATGAAAAGCAGGAAACGACATCTGGTAATATGACAACTTCCATCATCAATCCATATTTAAAAACAAGTGAATGGGGTTGGCTGGTTGATCCTGTTGGATTACGTATTGCCTTAAATCAGCTCTATGAAAGATATGAATTACCATTATTTATTGTAGAAAATGGTTTAGGTGCTATTGATCATATGGAAAACGGACAAATCCACGATACTTATCGTATTGAATATTTAAAAGAACATATTTATGAAATGAAAAAAGCAATAGAAGAAGATGGCGTAGATTTAATGGGGTATACACCATGGGGATGTATTGATGTGATTTCTGCTGGAACAGGAGAGATGAGAAAAAGATATGGTTTTGTATATGTGGATAAAGATGATAGTGGAAATGGAACAATGAAGCGTTATAAAAAAGATTCATTTTATTGGTATCAAAAAGTTATACAGTCAAATGGAGAAGAAATATAAGATAAAGGAGATGTGTGAAAATGGCAAAAGTTAAAGTGACAGTTATTGATAAGAAATGTTATCCAGAATTACAGAAGAAATATTGTATGGATCCAGATGTAGGACTATGTCCAATGTTTGAAGTTGGACAAGAATTTATCATTGAAAAGGGAAATGGAAAAGATGATTTCTGGCATATGCTAGATGGCAAATTTTGTAGTGAAGCATGGGATTGTGTCAGTCGTTATATTTATGCTGGACTTCAGGGTGGTTCTATTATGAAAGATTGGATGAGACATGAAAACGAAATGATTGCCTGTTGTAATGATGGGACTAGACCAGTTATTTTTAAAATAGAAAGAATAGATGAATAAGCACTCTGTAGTGCTTATTTTCATAATATGAAAGGGTTTTTAACGATAAATATTTGGTATTTGATTTTGAAAGTATTATAATGATAGTAATAGAAAAGGAGGTTGGTTTATATGTTTAGTCTTTTTGATATTAATCATCATTTACAGAAATTGACTTTAAAAAGAATCAAGCAAATGTGTACTTCTAATAAAACTGACATTGATGATCAAAATCTCAAAGTCATTTTAAAAATTATTAAAGATAATCCACATGCTGTAATTGATGAAGATTATCATCCTTTGTTATTGGTAGAGATTAGTAAAGAAACCAACCTAGAGGTTTCCAACCGATTTAAGCCAATATTAGAAAACTATATAATGCGTGAAATTAAGTAGGATATTAAGCTCAGAAATGAGCTTTTTTCTTTTGGCTTAAAAGCAATAATTCATTATATTATTTATTCTAAAGGTTTCTGGTAAAATTGTCCTTTAATATCTTTTGAACAAATAATGTTGATAAAAACAGAAGAATCAAGTTTTTTACATAGATGACTGACATGTCTAACTTCATCAGCACCTATGACAGTATATAAAATAGTTTTTTGTTCGTGTGAATAACATCCTTCTCCTTGAATTAATGTAACGCCATGATGTGTTTGTTCCATTAATTTTTGACTTAAAAGATTAGGCTTTTGTGTAATGATAATAAGAGTAATCTTATGATCCTTTTGGTGAAACTTTTCAATGATCTGAGTCGAAACAAATTGAAAAATAATAGAATACATTGCAGCTTCAAAGCCAAATAGAAATCCAGCAATAATCAATATCAGCATATTAAAAATAAAAATGAAATTCCATGATGGCTTTTTAAGTTTATATGATAGATAGATGGCTACAAAGTCTGTCCCACCACTAGAAGCACCACCATATAAAGCAATCACAATAGCGATACCATTCATAATACCTCCAAATACAGAGACAAGTAATGAATCATAAGTTATAGGTGTACTTGGAATTATATCAACAAGAAAAGAATTAAAAATGATCATTAAAATAGAATAGCCTGTGAATTTTTTACCTATAAAATAAAAGCCAATAAGAGCAGGAAATACATTTAAAGATATATTGATAATAAAGTAAGGAATATTAATTTCAAAGAATTGATAAAAGGTTCTTTGCAACAATAAGGATAATCCATTAAAACCGCTTGGAATGAGACCAACAGCATTGACAAAAGTTTTAATATTAAAAGACATTATAAGTGATGCAAACAAAACACATAGAAAACAAAAAAGATGTTTTTTTAGAAAGTTATACATTTTATTGATTTAAATATTTTTTAGGGATTGGACATACGTATTCTTGATTTTGAGTACGTTTTTTTTGTTCATGTTTTGCTTGCAAAATAATATTTGTGTCTTCAAATAAACGAATGCATGTTTGATAAAGTACTTCACTGGCATATAACATCCCCTTAATCGCATAACTAGATGTCCCTTGTGCGACTTGAATCCAAGAATGAGGTTGTGTTCCTAAACAAAAACAGGCGCAATGAAGTTGGATAAGAGGAACTATTTGACTCACATCACCCATGTCTGAAGAAGCAGTTTCAATAACATCTTGTGGAGAATAGGGAAGAATAAAGTCTCCGTATGGATGATCTTGACATAATTTTTGTCTGTCATCTAATTGAAAAGCGGGGATTAATCCTAAATCTTGATACCAATCATCACCAATGATTTTACGATAATTATTAATATATTGTTTTTCTTCAGTGTTATATTGAGGTAAAGGAACCGTCTGCATAACATTATAAACAAGAGTTGCTAAAGTATCATTAGGAATAACATTGCTGACGGCTTTATCGAAAACAATATCAACAGTTGTATCAGTCATAAGAGCAGCACCCTTTGCAATATTTGAGACTCTTTCAAAAAGTTTTTGAACACTTTGATTATTTCGACTACGAATGAGATAGAGAACTTCAGCTTCTGATTGAACAACATTTGGAGATATTCCACCAGTATTTGTTATAGCGTAATGAATACGATCTGTCATCTCCATATGCTCTCTTAAATAATTAACTCCAATATCCATAAGTTCAACAGCATCTAGGGCACTTCTTCCTTTTTCAGGAGCCGCACCAGCATGACTACTTAATCCATGGAAACGAAAGTAATATTGACAATTAGCTAGCATGCTTCCCACCATAACAGTGTTCATAGTACTTGGATGCCATGTTAAAGCAACATCAATTTGATCAAAAACACCAGCTCCGGCTAAATAAGTTTTACCAGCTCCATTTTCTTCAGCTGGACAACCAAAAATAACGATTGATCCACAATCAGGATGAAGGTCAATATATTCTTTTATTAATAGAGCTGAGCCCACTATACCTGTTCCTATTAAATGATGCCCACAACCATGACCATTATGTGTTTCCTCTCTAGGACAATATTTTAAATAATCAGCTTTTTGACTTAGACCACTTAATGCATCGTATTCAGCCAATAAGCCAATAACTGGTTTTTGGTGACCATAAGTAGCTTTAAACGCAGTCGCTATACCAGCAATATTTTTCTCTATTTTAAAACCATATGAAGCTAAAGTTCTTGTCAATAATTTAACGGTCTGAAATTCCTGATAACCTATTTCAGAAAAAGACCAAATTTGAGAATTGATAGACTGTAATAAATGTTTATATTGGTGAATACTCATAGAATCAACCTCCTATATTAAAAAGAAATAAACAAGTAAAGGAATAGTAATAACGGAAAGCAATGTAGAAATAAAAATTGTTTGTACAGCTAATTGTTCATTTTGATGATAAGTTTTAGCATATAATGCTGCACTGTTTGCTACAGGCATAGCCAATATAATTAATGCAATACCTTTAACAATATTATTCTGAATGAATTGAAATAAAGGCATAAAACAAATTGGTAATATAAAGTTAATAAAGATACAAAATAGATAAACACGGCCTTCAAATAACATTTGTTTAAGATGATATTGTGACATAGTAAGACCAATTATGAACATGGATAATGGAGTTGTCATATTTCCAATATTTGTACAAAAGTTAGCAATAGGCGAAGGAATGGTAATTGAGAAGGCATATATGAATAAAGCTAATAAGGAGGAAATAATACCTGGAGTTATTATTTTTTGAAAAGAAAAATGAAATTCATGCTTATTTTGATAGTTCATCATAAATATACCAATAGAAAATAAAGAAATATTAAAACCGATATTAATAATAGCAGTATATAGTAAAGCACCTTGTCCATAAATAGATTGAATTAAAGGAAAACCCATAAAACCCACATTAGGGTAACTTATCATAAACATATGTAAGGATGCATCTTTTTGGATATGGAATACTTTGATGATAATATAGGCAATAATAGGTAATAGAATAACTAATAAAAAACTAGCATAGAGAATATCTAAAATAGGCAATTGATCAAAATGAGATGTTGTTACAGAAGATAAAATCAAAAAAGGCATAGTGATATTCAAAACAAATTTTGTTAAATCATTAGAAAAATGATGATGAAAAAGGTGGCATTTACCAATGACAAATCCTAAACAGATCATCATTAATAATTGAAGCAATTGTAAGCAAATGATAGTTATACTCATATACGTAATTCCCAATCAACATATTGAAGAATCAATGCCATAGCAACTTGAAACCCAATAGGAATACTGTTAATGTCAATCCATTCATGATAAGTATGAGCATCACCGCCAATAATTGTTCCTATCGTATTTGCACAAATACCATATGATAGTGGGATATTGGAATCAGTAGAATTTTCACATAAAATAATATTCTTTTTATAAAAATGTTGAATTATATTAAGATTTCTACTTGTAAATTTTCTCATTTTTTCTTGTGATAAAGGTCCATTACCAGGACGCTCTCCTAATACTTTGATTTGAATATCAATATGTTTATCATTTATATTATTAATGATTTTTTGAAACGATTGTTCCATAATATTTAGGCATTGTTGACTTGATGAACGAAATTCATATGTTACAGAGGCATGATTAGCAATAACATTAATAGCACTTCCACCTTCTATTTTTCCAAAATTAAAAGTTGTTTTTGCTTCAGTTGGTAAAGAAATTTGATTTAATTGTGTAATAATCTTTGCAATCCAGGCAATTGCGTTTTCTTGACCAAAATTAACATAAGAATGCCCTCCATGTGTTTTTACATCAATCTGATAACGTTTTGAGCCAACTGCACAATAAGTACATTCATTGAGATAGCCATCCAAAGAAATAAATTCCTTAATCTTTGAATGATATTTTTCTATAATCTGACGGCAACCCATAGAATTACCTAATCCTTCTTCTCCTGAATTGATGACAAATAAGATTTGATATTTTGGTTGAAGTCTCATCTTGATAATATATTGTATGGTCATTAACATATTGACCATATTAGCCGTATCATCTCCAATACCAGGAGCAAAAAGTTTGTTATCAACTTGTTTGACTTGAATATTCTGAATATCAGGAAAAGCAATATCATTATGAGCCATAATAATGATTAATGTTTCATTATTTTCCCCATTAATTGGACAAATAACATTATTAACATTATCCATATAAGCATTCGCACCTATTGATTGCAGCCAATTCAAGCAAAAAGTAGCACGTTTTTTTTCATGAAAAGTAGGTGAAGGAATTTCTGTCAGTGTTTTTAATAATTGAATATTCTCTTCAAGATGTTGTTGAACATATTTTATTTCATTATGTGTTAAATAATCCATAAGCGACTCCTTATTGAATTTCTGTTTTAGCTAATTGATCATACAATGCAATGTGATTTCTATGACAAAGTATATAAATAATCATAACGAAAGATAAAATAAAAACGAAAGTGTTTATATAAGGTGTTAATGAAATGGAAGAAAATAAAGAGATAAACTGAATGATTAAAGATGTAAGAGAAGTTAAGCAAACCATATATATACATTGTCTAATACATAATGATGAAAAAGATGAGTAACAAATTTTATATTTCATAATTTTCTTTCCAATCGTTTGTCCATGAAAGAAATATGGGATAACTAGAAAATATAGGATTAATGCAAATATACTTAATAAGAGTAAAATAGAAGATATAGGTTTAGAAAATAACGTGATATCTTGAGATATTTGATGAAATTGATAATAAGTAGTAAGAGAAATAGGAATTGTAGATAAAAGTGTACCTAAATATAAATCAATCATATAGGCAATAGCTCTTTTTATAAGTGATATATTATTCATTTTTTTATTCCTCCTGTGAAAAAAGGCATGCTTTTCATGCCTTTTGTTTTATTGTTTTGTGGCAAGCTCTTCATTATCGTATTCTTGTTTATCTTGCATTTTAAAGAATGGATAGTAGATAGCCATACTCACAAGAATAAGAACAATTTGTAAAACAGCACCTTGCCAACCACATAATAAGAATCCTGAAATAATAGGTGGAGTTGTCCATGGAACTTCGACACCAATACTTACTGGAACTAATCCAAAGAATGTGGCAGCATAAGTTACTATAGCAACAGCAATATTAGCAACAATAAATGGAATAGCCATAATTGGATTGAGAACAATTGGTAATCCAAAGACAATTGGCTCATTAATATTGAATAAAGCAGGGACAATAGATAATTTTCCTAATGCTTTATATTGAGATGATTTAGCTGTGAGAAGAATAACAATAGCTAAACCTAAAGTTGCAGCAGTTCCTCCGATTTTGACAAAGTTAGCAATAAATTGATAATTAACAATATTAGTAGCAGCTTGTCCTAGTTCAAGTGCAGCAGCATTTTCTGCAGAGAGTGATCTCCAAATTGGATTCATAACAGCAGAAACAATAGAAGAACCATGTAAACCAAAACACCATAAAATAGCTTCAATGAATAAAACAATACAAGTTGCTGGTAAAGTACTACCAAGAGATTGTAAAGGTTGTTGTAACATTGTAAAGATAAAGTTTTGTGCACTACCAAAATCAGTATTTACAAAAATTAAACGAATAATATTAAAGATAATAAAGATAAAAGCAACTGGAATTAAAGCTTCAAATGGCTTAGCTACGTTTTGTGGAACAGCATCAGGAAGTTTGATTGTCCATCCTCTCTTTAAGATAAAACGATATATTTCAACTGCTAAACAAGATGAAATAATAGCTAAAAACAAACCAGAAGCACCGAAATTATCAATTGGTAAACCTTTAGCATTGTCTGCATCTACAATCAAAGGAGTTAACATAAAATAAGAGACGAAAGCAACGATGATAGATTCACGACTTCCTATTTGATAGTGATTTGCTAAAGACTTAGCAATCCCTACGACAACATATAGTGACATGAGTCCATAACTGATACGATATGGAAACATAAAGATATCATTCCAATTTTCTCCTAATATACCTGCCATAAACTCTTCATAACCATTTATTGGAATGCTTGTAAGTAGTAGGAATATAGATCCTACAATAATAATTGGCATAACACCGAAAAAGCCTTCTTTAATAGCTGTCAAATATCTATTACTACTAATTTTCATAGCAATAGGGACAAGCTTTTCGTTCATTTTTTCAAACACATTATTCATTTTTTTACCCTCTTTCCTTAATCGAATTTTGTTTGACCATTTGTTTCAATGACTTTCTTATACCAATAAAAAGATTTCTTTAAGTAACGTTTTAATGTTCCTTTTCCTTCATCATCTTTATCAACATAAATAAAACCATAACGTTTTCTCATTTCACCTGTTCCTACTGAAACAATATCAATAGGTCCCCAACAAGTATATCCAATCACATCTACATCATCTTCTTCAATAGCCTTTTTCAAAGCTTCAATATGACTTGCTAAATATTCAATACGATAATCATCTTGAATAGAGCCATCTTCTTCAATATGATCAATAGCTCCTAAACCATTTTCAACAACGAATAAAGGTAATTGATAGCGATCATACAGCTCATTTAATGCAACTCTAAGTCCGGTTGGGTCGATTGGCCAATCCCAATCATTACGTTGAAGATATGGATTAGAACGTTCAACAATAAGTTCCTTACCATCAGGACTTGAAGCAATTGAAGAAAAATAATAACTAAAGGCAATAAAATCAACTTTTCCTTCCTTTAGGATGTCTTTATCTCCTTCTTCCATAGAAAGAGTTGCACCCATACGTTTTAATTGAGCTGTACATGTATTAGAATAATAGCCTTTACACATAACATCTCCATAATAGAAATTCGGCATCATATGATATCTTCTTGCAAGAATATCATTTGGATGACAAGTTTTTGGATATGTTGTTGGATATTGGAACATACATCCTACTTTTAAAGTGGGATCAATACGATGAGCCAATATAACTGCTTTTGCACTTGCTACCATCATATTGTGAGAAACAAGTACTTTTACATCAGCTGGATTTTCATTATCTTGATAAATAATACCTGCTTGATGATAAGGTTGTTTTTGATTCATAGTTTCATTGATTTCATTAAAAGTCATCCAATATTTGACTTTGTGATGATATCTACGGAAAATAACATCACAATAATGTTCAAAGAAATCAATCAACTTTCTATTTCTCCATGAACCATATTTCTGAACAAGATATAATGGTGTTTCATAATGAGAAATTGTGACGATAGGTTGAATACCATATTTAAGTAATTCATCAAAAACTTGATCATAAAAAGCTAAACCTTTTTCGTTAGGTGTCTTTTCATCACCATGTGGGAAGATTCTTGGCCAATTAATTGACATACGAAAACATTTGAATCCCATTTTTGCAAATAAAGCAATATCTTCTTTATAATGATGATAGAAATCAACACCTTCATGACTTGGATAATAGCAATCCTCATGAACATAGCTATGGATTTCTCTTGGAACACCATGACGGGCTCCCATTTCCACATCAGCAATGCTTAAACCTTTTCCATCTTCTAAATAAGCACCTTCATACTGATTCGCTGCTGTGGCTCCTCCCCATAAGAAATTGTCTCTTATTTTCATAAAAAAACCTCCTTGCATGTTTAAATATACATGCAAAGAGGCTTGAAAAAAATATTTATTGAACAACATTTAACACTGTTAAAAAATTTGTCAAAAAATTGAAATATAAAACTGAACAGTGTTATTTTTTATGAGTATTATCAATTAAGATAGGATTAGTAGAACTACGCTTATTTTCAAATTTATGAGTAACATTCATTTTATATTCAAGATTGTCCATATAATTTAATGAAAAGTAAGTAGCGTATAAAATGTCTAAAAGAAAGAAAATTGATAAATTACTATTAAAATTTGCGATATTATGAGTTAATCGTTCTCTGGTAGAAATAAAGAGATTGATATCACTCATTTGACTTAATGTATTTTCTCCAAAAGATGTCATAGAAATAAAGGGAATCTTTTTTATAATACAGGTTTGGGCCATATCAATAATATTTCCTGTCTCACCAGAATATGAAATAAAGATCACACAATCACGATTGGTAATACAATTCATTTCATATCTTTGATAATTTAAATTGTTGGTGATATAAACATTTTTTCCTATTTTCATCATTTTTTCTTTAAACGATTCTGCAATATTAAGTGCGGTTCCAAAAGAGTAAATATGAATATTTTGAGCTTTGGATAATGTAAGGACAGCTTTTTGTAAGGAATCATGTTGTAATAAGGATAAAGTATCTTTAATAGTCTCTTCATATAGAGTTCCCATTTTATTAGCAATTATAAAAAAAGTATCATTTTCATGAAAAGGAATATTAGGATCAACGGTTCCAAACTGCTGATCAAGATATTGTATTTCTTTTAAATATGCACTTTTAAAATGATCAAATCCTTTAACACCAACTTTTTCACATAGATTTAAAACTGTTCCTGGGGAAGTATATGTTTCTCTTGCGATTTTTCTGGCTGAAATATCTTTGATATCTTCACCAAGATTAATAATATAATCAGCGATAATCATTTCACTTTTTGAAAAATTATCTTTTTGAATTAATTTATCAACTAAAAGCATAGCCTCACACTCCTTATATCATTATTGTAACATATTATTCTCAAAGAAATCATGTGATTTCAAGACTTATTATTTAGAGATATTTCAATTATTCATTTTGATAAGGAGAGATATCTTGTAAGTTATTCTTTTTTCTATTAAATAATAGATTTTATATAAATGGGGCTAAATATATGGGCATAAACTGTATACCATTTTCCTGTTTGTAGTCTTTTTGCGAAAAGATATAACAATTTTTTATATGTTTTGAATATTTTTTTTCAAATTCACATATAGAATCATGTTTACCCAAACCTGAAGATTTGACCTCAATAGCTGAAATTTTACTACCTTCAGAAATTAAAAAGTCTATCTCATAATAATGAGTGCTATTTTCTTTTTGCCATGTATGATAATATAATTCTCTATCTTTTGAAGCTAATAATTGTGCCATTAAGTTTTCATATAAATATCCTAAATTTGCTGGTAATTTATCAGAAAGAAGTTTAGCATATATTTCATTTTCTGTAATAGGTCGGTCTATAAACATAAGTGTTACGAATAATCCCGTATCAGATAAATAGAGTTTATAGCTATTTAAATCTTTCGTTGAAGTCAAACTCACTTTAGGATCGGTTGAATTGTAGCAGGGTAATACAGTTTTAGAATCAAATAAATCAAATAATAATTCTTCTTCTTTAATCGTCGTTCTCTTTTTTAGCGCAGTGGACATACGGTATTTCTTTTGATCTTTAGCTAATTGAGCGGGGATTGAATGATAAAGCGCAGATATTTTTCCTGATGGATCTATTTTTTTGAAATCTTCTTCATAAAGATGAATAATTTGACGCTTTACATTATCTATAGTGGAAAAATTATTCCCATTCACATATGCTTCAACAGCTTGAGGCATACCACCGACTGCCATATATATCCTAATATCTCTCATGAGTTTTCTATTCACTTCTTGACCAATTGCTCTTTTCATATCAAACAATTGCTTTATTAAATTATAATTATTTCCTGTGGCATTGCAGAATTCTTCATAATCCATAGGATAGACTTCAATTTTCATTTCTTCAGAAGGGATTAAGATATCTTTCACATTTTTTTTAATGGATATTAAAGAACCAGTTTCAATATAATGATATCGTCCATCTTTTACCAAGTGCTTAATTGCTTGTCTGGCTTTAGGAAATAACTGTACTTCATCAAAAATAATAACTGACTCATGTTCATATAAATTAATTCCAGTGATTGCCTGTAACCTTAAAAAAAACATATCCAAATTATTAATATCATCAAAGCAGGATAATATATCAGCTGAAGCAATTGAAAAATCTATCAAAATGTATGATTTATACTCATTTTCAGCAAATAATTTAGCTATTGTTGATTTTCCTACACGTCTTGCACCTTCTAACAAAACAGCATAGTTATCAGCATAATTTGATTTCCAATCTATTAATTTATCGTAAGCTTTTCTTTTGAAATACACTGCCATCACTCCTTTTTACATTTCTTCAATATTGTTTTGTTCTAAATCATACATTTCTTCAATATTATTTTATGCTAAATCATACATTTCTTCAATATTATTTTATGCCAAATCATACATTTCTTCAAAATTATAGGTTATGAGATTGGGTATTAATATGTAATGTATATTTTATATTATGATTGATGAGATTATAATTATTCATTAATATAGGATTTTGAGTTATATTTTATAATTGATTTCAACTCATATATCTATGTATAAAATGAATATATCGTTTACTCAAATACTCACTCATGATGTCGAGTAGAACCGTTTTATATTAATCATAACAATAATATTTGTTTATTATTGTAAAGCTACGAATATAGAATGCTTTTTAGAAAATCTTTCATAATTTTTTTCATTATTCTTCTTTTTTTTATGTATAGTGAAGATAGGAAAGGTGATATTATGAAAGTTTTATTATATTTTGAAAATCAGAATATGATTAGAAAATCTGGTATCGGAAGAGCACTTAAACATCAAATCATAGCATTGCAATCTCAAGGAATAGAATATACTTTAGATCCTCGAGAATCCTTTGATATTGCACATATCAACACAGTTGGACTTCAGAGTCAGTGGCTCATACATCGTTGTCATCAAATGCACAAAAAAGTCATTGTTCATGCGCATAGTACGGAGGAGGATTTTAAAAATTCATTTATTTTATCAAATCAGATGTCATCTCTATTTAGAAAACGATTAATGACAATCTATTCAAAAGCGGATTGTCTTATTACACCAACAGCATATTCAAAGAAACTTATTAGTCATTATGTCAATAAAGATATACCTATATATGCTATAAGTAATGGTGTTGATATTGAAGAATATAATGATAATGAAGAGAGAATTCAATTGTTTAAACAATATTTTCATCTTACTTCACAACAAAAAGTTATTATCTGTGTTGGCTTGTTTTTCCAAAGAAAAGGAATATTAGATTTTATTGAAATCGCTCAAAAACTCCCCCAATATACTTTTATATGGTTTGGAGATATCTCTTTATATACCATACCTCAACAAATTCGAAATGTGATTAAACATCATCCATCCAATGTGATTTTTCCTGGTTATATAACCGGTGATATTATTAAAGGTGCTTATTGTGGGGCAGATGCGTTTTTCTTCCCTAGTTATGAAGAAACAGAAGGAATAGTTGTTTTAGAAGCGTTGTCATCTTATCAACAGGTTATTTTGAGAGATATACCTGTTTATGAAGGTTGGCTTATACATGGAAAGAATTGTTATAAAGGAAAAGATAATGATGAGTTTATAGAATTGATACAAAATGTTGTAGAAAAGAAGCTTCCGTATTTAGGGAAAGAAGGGAGAAAAGTAGCTGAAGAACGTTCACTTGAAAGAGTAGGAAAACAACTAAAAACAGTATATCACTCACTTCTTTGATGTGCTTAGGCACATCTTTTTGATTAAGGGTTGCATTTTGGATTTTACCCATTGTACAATGGTTAGAAGAGGGAGGAAAACGATGAAAAATATAGATATGATTGTGATGGATATGGATGGGACATTGTTAACATCTCAACAAAAAATACTCCCATATACAAAAGAGATTTTAATGCACTTACAAAAACAAGGCGTAGCTCTTGTTTTAGCAAGTGGCAGAGATGTGAGTAGCTTAGAGTATTATGGGAAACAATTAGAAATGGATCAATATTTTCAAAGTGGTTATATTGTTTTAAACGGATTAGAGATTTATAATTCAAAAAAAGAATGCTTGCATCAAGAACAAAGACTAACAAAAGATGATTTAATGATTTTGAATGAAATAGCACAAACATCTTTCTTTGATATGATTATTTTCTTTGAAACATGTTTATATATTTTTGATTATGGGCATACAGGGATTATGGAAGAACATTTTATTGATAGAGAAAAACATATGGTTCATGATATTTATGAAATACCAGAACATCTTTTTTCTACAATAAAGAAAGTTGCATTTGTGCAAAGTGAAACAATGATGAGTGAAAAAATACCAATTCTTCAAAAACAGATGTCTTCACGTTTTAGTATATGTAGAGTAGAAAAAGATTGGGTAGAAATTAATCCAGTTCATGCTTCAAAAGGACAGGCTCTTTTGAAGTTAACACAAATTAAAAATATATCATTAGATAATGTTATTGCTTTTGGTAATGGTGAAAACGATATAGATATGTTAAAAATAGCGGGAACAGGTATAGCTATGGATAACTCTTTTGATACAGTAAAAGAAGTTGCAGATGCCATTTGTGCAGACAATGAACATGATGGAATTGGAAAATATTTAGAGGGAGAAATAAAATGTTAGATCAAGAGAATATTTGTTTATCAGTAGAAAAAAAACAAAGAGACTATAAGAGTGTTGCGCCTGAGATTGTGCAAACATCATCATTTCAATTTGATGATTTTCAACACTATGTTGATGTTAATATGAATAAGAAAAGTGCTTATACATATACAAGAGGAGAAAACCCAACATTAACAATTCTAGAAGAGAAACTAGCTCAATTAGAAAAAGGAGAATGTGCTAAAGTTTTTGCTTCAGGAATGGGAGCAATCAGTGCCACAATATTGAGCTTGATTCAACAAAAGGATCATATTATCATTGTGAATACTGTTTATGGATCAACTGTCAAATTCATTCAAAATCTTGAACGTTTTGGTGTTGAAAGTACAAAAATTGATGTATCTTCTACTGAAGATATATTCGCTTTTGTTAAGGACAATACAAGAATGATTTATTTTGAAAGTCCTTCTTCTCAAAAGTTTGAAATGCTTGATTTAGAGATGATCAGTCAATTTGCGAAACAAAGAAATATTATCACAGTTATTGATAATACATGGGCAACACCATTATTTCAAAATCCTTTGGTGCATGGAATTGATATTGTTATACATTCTTGTTCAAAATATATTGGAGGACATAGTGATTTGGTTGGTGGCGTTGTCATTTCTAATCAAAAATATATACATGAAATCAATGAATTTGGTCAAATCTTTTTAGGAGCAACAATGTCCCCAATGAATGCCTGGTTAGCATTAAGAGGATTACGAACATTGCCTGTTCGTTTAAAATCTCAAGAACAAAGTGTTAAACAAGTGATACAATTTTTACAACAAAGTCCATATGTAAAAAAAATATATCATCCTATGGTCCATACATCTACTGATTTAACAGATAAGTATTTAAAGGGATATGGAAGTTTATTAAGTTTTGTGTTAAAAGATGCAACCCCAGATGTTATTGAAAGATTTGTTGATTCTTTAAAACATTTTACTTTGGCCTATAGTTGGGGTGGCTTTGAAAGTTTAGTCATGCCTGTATGGAAAGGAAGCAACGAGGAAGAATTGAAAAAAAGAGGCTTAGATATTGGACATATCAGAATGTATATTGGATTAGAAGAAGTAGAACTTCTTATAGAAGATTTACAAAATGCTTTCAATCATGCCTACAAATAAATATCTTTGTTATATGATATAGAAAAGGAATTGAAATAAACTGATTGCGTATTTCAATTCCTTTTTCTATTAAATGTTAATAATATCTAAATCATCAGGAATCCATATATTTCCCTGGAAACATTGTTTGGCTTCTTGCATGTAGAGAGAATGACGTTGTTTGATATTTTTATCTTCAGTGTGATACAAAAGAAGATTTTGAATATTTAAAGACTGAGCTAATTGACAGGCATCTTTCACTGTCGAATGATGTTTTTCATAAGGATGAAAAATATCAGCTTTACTATGTAAACAAAAAGTTTCATGAAGTAACCAATCACTATTTTGAATATATGCTTCATTGATTTGATGACATGGTTCATCTCCACAACAAGATAACTTTTTATTGTGATCTAATTGCATTTGAAAACCAAATTGTTTTGTTTTTGTAGAATGAATATCAAAAAAAGTGACTTGATGATTGATAATCATATGACTATCATGATCTTGAATTTCAATCAAGTGAATGCGCTTGTTAATAAATTGTGTATGCTTTGCTTCTAAAACCAGATGAACCATTTGCATGATAATATCAATAAGTTCTTTATGAGCATATATACGCACTTCACCTTGATATTTTCCTTGACTCATATGTTGACCAATCATACGAATCATCCAGATAATTCCCATCAGATGATCAATATGTTTGTGTGTGACAAAGATATCTTTAATATCCTGCCAATTAATATGCGCTTTTTCTAGCTGTGATAAAAGGGTATTTCCACCACCACCATCAACTAAGAAATATTGATTTTGATTTTCAAATACAAAACAGGTATTATAACACTTTGTTACTAAAGCATTACCTGTACCTAGCATAATTAATTTCATAGAAAACCTCCATTTCTTTTTTGATTTTACAAAAATGAGAATCTTGAATCAAGATATTTTTCGTTGGATTTATATGGATTTTCAAAGAAGAGAAATGATATAATGATGGCAAGGAGAATGATAAAATGAAAATAGTTTTCTTTGATATTGATGGAACTTTAATAAATGCTCAAGAAGGTATGATGCAACCTCGTCATCAAACAAAACAGGTTTTAAAAGATTTTCAGAAACAAGGCAATAAGATCGTTATTGCTTCAGCAAGAGGCGCTATCCCTGAAGGATTAAAAGATATTCCATTTGATGGTTATGTTTTATGTGATGGACATTATATCATTTATAATAATGAGATTCTGGTTGATGAAGTTTTAACAACTCCAGAAATACAAAAACAAATGGAAGTTTATCAAAAATATCAAGGGCGACCTATGTTTTATGGGCATCATGGAGAATGGTGTGATTGTTTGGATGATGAATTAGTCGTTAAACATCGTGTGATGTTTCAGGGAACAGATCAAAGACCTGAGAATGTAGTAGAAAGATATGAGGCTCAGGATGTAGATGCTATCAGTTGCTGTGTTTTGTTTGAAACAGTGGAACAAATGTGGAAAGCATATCATGAATTAGAAAATGATATGACAATTGTTGCTTATGATCATGGATTGATTCGTATGGATGTTTATCATAAGGGATTTAAAAAAGGAACAGCCTGTAAGTATTTATATCAAAAATTAGGAATTGATCAAAAAGATACTTATGCTTTTGGTGATGGTGTGAATGATATGGAAATGTTTGAGTTGGTTGGACATGGTATTGCGATGGGAAATGCAGTAGATCGTTTAAAAAACATTGCAGAATTTGTTACTGATTATGTTGATTGTGCAGGTATTGATAAAGCATTTTATAAATATTTTGGAAAGGATCTATCATAATGGCATTAGTACAAGTTGATTTTTTCTCAGAAAAGTTAATGCGCACAGTCACAATTAATGCTATTATTCCTGTTGATAAAAAGTTAAACCAGCCAAATAAAAAATTCAAAACATTATACTTATTACATGGGATTTTTGGAAATTATACAGATTGGGTATGTGGTACACGTATTCAAAGGTGGGCACAGGATCATGATTTAGCTGTTATTATGCCTTCAGGAGAGAATAAATTTTATGTTGATAATGAAAACTCCCATGAATATTATTCACAATTTATTGGTGAAGAACTTGTTTCTATCACAAGAGCCATGTTCCCTTTATCACAACGTCGAGAAGATACATTTATTGCAGGGTTGTCTATGGGTGGATATGGAGCTATTATCAATGGACTCAAATATTATCAGACATTTGGTTATATTGCCGCATTGTCTTCAGCGTTATTGATTGACACTTTTATCAACGCTAAGGATGGTGACGACGTACCTTATATGTATAAAAGAAGTTATTTAACTTCTGTTTTTGGTGATTTACATAAGTTAAAAGGAAGTGACAAAGATTATAAGGCACTGATTCAAAATATGGCTATAAAAGATGTGCCTGCGATATATATGGCATGTGGCACTGATGATTCACTGATTAAAGAAAATCGTGATTACCGTGATTTTTTACTTCAACAGGGAATCAATGTCACTTATGAAGAAGGACCAGGTGCGCATGAATGGGATTTTTGGGATCGTTATATTGAACGTGTTTTAGAATGGTTACCACTTGATAAGAAGAATGAAGGACTCAGCAGTGGTCATATAGAATAAGATGAAGAAAGGTGATCCTTTCTTTTTTCTTGACCTAAAGTTAACTTTAGGGTGTATAATAAATAATCGAGTAGGAGGAAATGATATGACAAAGAAATTAGGTTTTGGATTAATGAGATTACCATCACTTGATGAAAACGATCCTTCAAAGATTGATATTGAACAAGTGAAACAAATGGTAGATACTTTTATAGAAAATGGATTTACTTATTTTGATACAGCGTGGATGTATTGTGGATTTAATAGTGAAAATGCAGCGAGAGAGGCATTAGTGAAACGTCATGATCGTCAGACTTATACACTTGCTACAAAATTACATTCAGGTTTTATTCAGACAAAAGAAGATAGAGATAAAATCTTTAATGAACAGTTAAAGAAAACTGGGGTAGAATACTTTGATTATTATCTTTTACACGATATTAATACACATAGTATTGAAACATATGAAAAGCTTGATTGTTTTACATGGATTCAAGAAAAGAAAAAACAAGGATTGGTTAAAACTATTGGATTTTCATTCCATGATGGACCAGAATTATTAGAAAAAGTATTACAGGAACATCCAGAATTTGAATTTGTTCAATTACAAATTAATTATTTAGATTGGGATAGTGTAGGTGTTCAATCTCGTCAATGTTATGAGGTGGCAACAAAATATCATAAACCTGTTATTGTGATGGAACCTGTTAAAGGTGGAACATTAGCGAAAGTTCCTGAAAAAGTTGAAAATATGTATAAAGAATATCATCCAGATATGTCAGTACCTTCATGGGCTATTCGTTTTGCGGCAAGTCTTGATAATGTCATGATGGTATTAAGTGGGATGTCTAATATGGCTCAATTAGAAGATAATATAAGCTATATGAAAGATATGCAGCCACTTCATGATGATGAATATCAATTAATTCGTCAGGCTGTTGATATTATTAATTCTACGATTGCTATTCCATGTACAGGATGTTCATATTGTACAGAAGGATGTCCAATGCATATAGCTATTCCTAAATATTTCTCATTATACAATGCTGATTTACAGGAAGTAGAAGAAAAAGGATGGACACCTCAAGGTGAATACTACAATAACTTGACAAAGACTTTTGGTAAAGCAAGTGAATGTATTGGATGTGGACAATGTGAAAATGTATGTCCACAACATTTACCAATTATTGAAGACTTACAAAAAGTAGCACAGCATTTTGAAAAATAAAAGTCAGCATTAGCTGGCTTTTTGCATGTATTCATATTCAAATAAAAAGTGAATAAAATATTGTCAATCATATTTATGTATAAGATATGATTTTTATGATATATTGAATTGATATAAAAGAAGAAAGGAGAAAAGTATGAAAAAGAGAATTGGAATAACATGTAGTGAAGAACTACAAAATGATAAATATATACATTTTATTAAACAAGATTATTTACAGGCTATTATTGCAGCACAAGGAATCCCAGTTTTATTGCCGCCTGTTCCTATTGAAGATATAGAGATGCAATTAGATATGATTGATGGTTTAATGATTATTGGTGGTTGTGATGTCAATCCATTACTCTATCATGAAAATCCATTACCCTTATTAGGTGAAACAGATTATCCTAGAGATTTATATGAGATTGCCTTGATAAAAAAAGCAACACAAAAAAATATACCTATTTTCGGTGTATGTCGAGGACTTCAAGTCATCAATGTAGCTTTTGGTGGAACACTTTATCAAGATTTATCTTATGCTCCACAGAAAATACTTTTACATTCTCAAAAAGAAAGAAGAGAATGTGCAAGTCATACAATAAACATTCAAGAAAATAGTTTTTTATATCCTATCTTTCAAGATAGAGGATATGTGAACAGTTTTCATCATCAAGCTATTGATCGATTAGGAAAGGGATTAAAAGCTGTCGCATACAGTGAAGATCAGATGATTGAAGCTATTGAACATATATCTTTACCGATTACAGCAGTTCAATTTCATCCTGAAGATATGTGTAAAACTGATCAAAAAATGCAGGAGATTTTTAATCAGTTTGTCGCCAAATGTTAATGCTTTTTAAGCATTGTTGACAATAAAAAATAGGTATTAGATATTTTTGTTTGGTGGATATATAATAGAAGCAGATAGGAGGTTAGAAGAGTATGAAAGATGTTAAAACATTATTTCCCGTTGGAGAAGAAAATACAGCGTTTGCTCAATATTTTATTGGTCAAAGTTATTTACAGCCCCTTGCTGAAAGTTTACCAGTAAGTCATGTCACATTCGAACCAGGTTGTCGCAATAATTGGCATATTCATCATAAAGGTGGACAAATTCTACTGGTTACTGATGGTAGAGGATGGTATCAGGAATGGGGGAAACCTGCTAGAGAATTAAAACCAGGTGATACTGTGGATATTCCTCCAGAAGTGAAACATTGGCATGGTGCTGCTAAAGATAGCTGGTTTGCTCATATTGCAATTTCTGTACCAGCAGAAGGGGCTTCTAATGAATGGTTAGAACCAGTAAGTGATGAAGAATACAATAAGTTAAAATAAATATGATATTGAAAAGGATGAAATGAATTCCGTTATTTGGGAACTATTTCATCCTTTTTTATAGATGATATAATAAAGTTCTTAATTGAGATTCGTTTTCTCTAAGATACCAGCAGTAGAACGTCGCATGTGACTGGGCATCTGAAATAGGGATGATCACTCTATTTTGAGGCATGATTTCAGTTTTCATAACATAGTCAGATGTAAATGAAGGTAATGTAGACAGTTCTACCAAATCATAGAAAACAGAACGATCGTTTTGAATCAGAAATTTTGTATGGGGCATTGTTTTTTTATGCATATCATTCCAAAAACCAATATTTGACATTAATAACATTTTCTCTCCATCCATTTCCTTTAATGAGATGGATTTTTTATGAGCTAAAGGGTGGTTTAAAGGTAAAGAAAAGAATAATTGTTCTTCCATAAATGGAATACTTTCAATCTGTTCATTTTCTATGTCATAAGGCATGATAATGATTGTATAGTCTTTTTCCTTTAGACCTTTGATTAAGATATACATATCTTTAATTTCTGTTAATAATGTTCTTTGAGGATAGAACTGTGAAAATTTACGACTTAAATAAGATAATGGTGCTGGCGCACATGAACCAATCGCAAAAGTATGTAGCTTTCTATCAAAATCTACAAGTTGTTTTTTCATATCTTTTGTATCATCTAAAATACGTTTTGCTAGAGAAACAGCTAATAGACCTGTTTCATTAAAAGCAATTTTATTTTTAGTTCTGTTAAATAAATTGACTTCTAACTCTTCTTCTAATTTTTGCATAGAACGTGTTAAAACAGGTTGTGATATATGAAGCTGTTTAGCTGCTTTGGATAATGTCTGACATTCTTGAAATGTAACTAAATGTTGTAGTTGTTCTAATTCTATCATATGAGGACCTCACTATTCTATTTCATTATAGCAGATTTCCATATTGATATTGTACAAAAACAGTAAAAATGCTTACAATATCATTGGAAAGAAGGTAGAAACATGATATTTTATTATACGGCAACAGGAAACTGTTTATATCTAGCAAGACAGATTGAAGAAGATCTTTACAGTATTCCACAGGAATTGAAAAAAGAAGATTTACGATATAAAGCTGATAAGATTGGGATTGTCGCTCCTATTTATGCTGGAGAGCTTCCTCAAACTGTTAGACGTTTTTTAGCAAAAGCCAAATTTGATACACCTTATTTTTATATGTTATTGACTTATGGAAATAGAGATACAGTAGCTGGTGTATGGAGTGAAAACTTTTGTAAAGAGCATGGAATACATGTTGATTTTATTCAAACAATTAAAATGGTTGATAATTATTTACCTTCATTCGATATGGAAGAACAGATGGCTATCAATAAGCATGTAGATGAGCAAATTCAAGAAGCGAAAGCTAGACTTGAAGCTCAAGAAAAGGATATACCTCAACCAACAAAAGAAAGCCAGGAAGCTTACCAAATGGTGACAAAAAGATTTACGGATCATCCTGAATTGAATAATGGAGAAACAATTCAAATAACAGATCAGTGTGCTGGATGTACAATATGTGAGCAAGTCTGCCCTATTGGTAATATTCAAATGGTTAATGGAAAAGCTCAAAGAAAGTCAAAAACATGTGATTTTTGTTTGGCATGTGTACAAAACTGCCCATTTCATGCGATTGCGTTGAAGTTTGATAAGAATCCAAATGCAAGATATCGTCATCCAAAAATCACATTAAAAGATATAGTGAAATCAAATCATCAGGGAGGAACAGAAAAATGAAAAAAACACTTTATTTAATGCGACATGGACAAACTTTATTTAATGTTCAACACAAGATACAAGGATGGTGTGATGCCCCTTTAACAGAACTTGGGATTAAACAAGCAAAGATTGCAGGTGAATATTTTAAAAATAATCATATTACATTTGATCATGCTTATTCTTCTACATCAGAAAGAGCTTGTGATACTTTAGAAATCGTTACTGATTATCAGATGCCTTATACAAGAGTGAAAGGTTTAAAAGAATGGAATTTTGGTGTTTTTGAAGGAAAAGATGAATGTTTGAATCCACCTTTACCATATGGAGATTTCTTCAAAGGATTTGGTGGAGATGGTGAAATGGAATTAAGAGAAAGAATGTCAAAGACATTAACTGAAATCATGAATAAAGAAGATCATGAAGTCGTTTTAGCCGTTTCTCATGGTGGGGCTTGTGCTCAGTTCTATCGTGCATGGGAAGAATATGCAAAAGTAAAGAAAACAGAAAGATTTTATAACTGCTGTATTTTAAAATATGAATACGAAGATGGAATTTTTACATTAGTAGAAATTATCAATCGTAATGTGACTGAATAGAGGTAGACATATGGAAGGTGCAAAAAGAAAAAGCTTTTTTCAGGCTGATGTTGATCTGATTCATGGACCTATATTTCAATCATTGATTACTTTTGCTCTTCCATTACTTGTTTCTAATGTGTTCCAACAATTATATAATACTGTCGATACAATGGTTGTTGGAAATTATTTAGGTGATGTATCATTAGCTGCCATTGGATCATGTACATCTATTTATGACTTGTTAGTAGGGTTTGCATTAGGAATAGGTAATGGATTGGCAATTGTTACAGCCAGAAGTTTTGGATCACAAGATCGAGAACTGTTAAAAAAATCAGTAGCAAGTTCTATTGTTATTGGATTGATTGTTTCTATCGCTTTAACAACAATAGGAATGATATGCTTACATCCTTTACTTGAATTATTAAATACACCAGTAGATATTATTCAGGAAGCATATAGTTATATTTCAGTTATTGTTTTATTCATTGTTGTTATGTTTGCTTATAATCTCTGTGCTGGTTTAATGAGAGCCATTGGAAATAGTGTGATGCCACTTGTTTTCCTTATCGTTTCGTCTTTATTAAATATTGTATTAGATATTTTCTTTATTACACAACTCAATATGGGAATTCAAGGAGCAGCTGTCGCAACGGTTATTTCTCAAGGTGTATCAGTTATATTATGTATTATTTATATTTTCAAAAAGACACAGATCTTATTACCATCAAAAAAACATTTTGTAGTCGATAAAGAATTATATAAAGAATTATTAGGACAAGGTTTTTCAATGGGATTTATGAGCAGTATTGTTTCTGCAGGATCAGTCATTCTTCAGTATGGAATCAACAATTTAGGATATCTGATTATTGCAGGACATACAGCAGCCAGAAAACTCTACATGTTCTTTAATATGCCTTTTACAGCTATGGCGCTTGCAATCTCAACATTTGTCTCACAAAATAGAGGAGCAAATCAGCGCGAAAGAATTCAAAAAGCGATGAAATATGCTTATATTTATGATGTTGTTATGGCAGCTATTGTGACTATCATTATTCTATTATTTGGGTCATCACTTGTAAAATTAATTTCAGGTTCTAGTGAAAGTGCAGTTTTAGATAATGGAACACTTTATTTAACAATTGTGGGACCATTCTATGCAGTATTAGGAGTTTTGATGCAAACACGTTATGCATTGCAGGGATTAGGACAGAAATTATTACCATTGATATCAAGTATTATTGAATTTGTAGGAAAAATTATATTTGTATTTATTTTTATCCCTCAATTCCAATATATGGCAGTTATATTCTGTGAACCCGTTATATGGTGTGTGATGTGTTTACAATTAGTGTATTCATTATATACAAATCCTTATATGAAAGGACAACAAGAATAAAAAATATCGAATTTACATCATGTAGATTCGATATTTTTTATAAAAGTTTAATGATTTCATCTTCAATTTCATATGGTGTGACCAAAGGTTCAAATCTTTCAACAACATGTCCATTTTGATCAAGCAGAAACTTTGTAAAGTTCCATTCAATGCGTTTGGATAATTCAGGTTTTTGATGTTCTTTTAAATATGTGTATACAGGAGATTCTTGAGGACCATTCACATCAATTTTCGCAAATTGTGGAAAACTCACACCATAAGTATCGGCACAAAAAGACATAATTTCTTCCATTGTGCCCGGAGCCTGTTCACCAAATTGGTTACATGGAAAATCAAGAATAGTAAATCCCTGCTCATGATATTTTTCATATAAATCTTCTAAATGATCATATTGTTCTGTAAACTCACATTCCGTAGCCGTATTGACAATGAGTAAAACATGTCCCTGATATTTTGATAATTTTATTTTTTGATTATGACTATCTAAGACTTCAATATCATATAAATTCATTTTCATCACCATTCATACTATAACAACTCATTAAAGAAAAGTCAAAAAAAGTGACTAAAGAAATCATGTTGGAGTATATAAAGAAAAAAATGTTTCATTTTAATTTTTAATGAAATATTAACTTTCATTTTACGTGTTATTGATTTAGCTACATTAAAATTATGCTAAGATGTTCATGTCATTAAGATAAGGGAGGAAAAAGAGTATGAAAAAATCAATGACACAATCACAGAAATTAATGACTTTTGTTTTAAGTATGTCTTTATATGGATTATCAACTTTATTTACAGAGTTAATACCATCTTTTCAAATTGGTATCGTGGAATTATCAGTAGAATATTTTATTTTTATTCCACTCATCTTAGCTATGTTATTTGATCCATTGTCAGCGGCATTAGGTGCAGCTACTGGTGAATTAGTTTTTAGTGAAATCATGTTAGGGCAATTTGGTGGTTTAGGAGAACTTGAAAAGTTTTTAACTTTAACAATTGGTATTTATGTTGCTGGACGTCTTGTTAAAAATCCAAAAAGTATCAAGAGTGTTGCCATCGCTTCTATTTTAGCTGTTATTATTCAACAGTCACTGGGATGCATTGTTGATATTTTAAAAGTTCAGTTTGCTGTAGAAGATTTTGAAGCAGTTGCAGGTTTACCAGAATCAGTATTCTTTACAGAAGGTTTTGCTTGTTTAAATGATATTCTATTTTCAGGAATCTTATTTTCTTTATTACCATGTATGTATTTAGTTCCAAAACTTTATGGGAAAATTGAACCATTATTAGGTGTCGCACCTCGTGATGAAAATACTGTTGTGGGTGATGGAGAAAAAATGGGAATCAAAACATTTGTATTATGTGCTATTGCTTTTGTCGTTGCAATTGGTGGAGAATTTATGGCAGAAAACGGACTTGCCATTATTGATTGGGAAGCTGCATGGGCAGGAAATAGCACAGCTATGATTGTCAGTGGAGTGATTGCAGTGCTTGTTATTGTTCTTGCATTTTTGAAAATTAAAAATAGAAAAGAGGCAGCCATGTGATTGAAATCAATGATTTATCATTCACATATCCAGGAGCAAAGCAGCCAACATTAAAAAATATTCATTTAACAATTGAAAAAGGAGATTTTGTCGCAATTATTGGAAACAATGGTTGTGGCAAATCGACTTTATGTAAAACTCTAAATGGTTTGATTCCACGTTTTATTATGGGTGAACTGCAAGGGAAATTGTATTTTGATGGAAAAGATGCTTTAACTTTGGATATTAGTGAAATTGCTAAAAAAGTGGGTTATGTGTATCAAGATTTTGAAAATCAGATCGTATGTCCCACAGTCTATGAAGATGCTTCTTTTGCATGTATGAATTATGGATTGGAAAATTATGAAGACAATGTTATGAATATTCTTAAGGTTTGTGACTTATATTCAAAACGAAATGATTATATCTGGCAATTATCTGGGGGACAATTGCATTTATTAGCTTTAGCAGGTTCTACTGCGTTATCACCAGAAATTCTTATTTTAGATGAACCCATTGCTCAATTAGATCCTAAACATGCAAGAGAAATTTATGAAATATTAAAGGAATTAAATGAAAGATATCACAAAACAATTATTGTTATTGAACATCATACAGAATATATTGCCCAATACTGCCATCATGTGATTTTAATGAAGGATGGTTCTATTATGTGGCAAAAACCAGTCAAAGAAGCTTTGACAAGAGTTGAAGAACTTGAATCTTGTCATATTTTTCCACCACAAATTACACGTGCTGCTAAAATCATGCAGGAAAAGAATTTACTAGATTCAAATACTTTATTGCCCATTACTATAGAAGAAGGACAGAATATTTTTACAAAAAAGAAACATATGACAGATTGTACTCATGAAAGAAAAGTACAAGAAAAGGATGAACGTGTTGTAGAATTTGTAAATGTTGGGTTACAGTTTAGAAGTGTAAAAGGTGAACCTTATCAGCTCATGAAAGACTTTTATCTTAATATTTATAAAGGGGATAAAATTGCTTTAATAGGTTCTAATGGTGCTGGAAAGTCTTCATTGATGAAGATGATGATAGGATTATTAAAACCACAAGTTGGCTATGTGAATGTATGTGGAGAAAAGACAAAACATTATTCAGCTGAAGAATTATCAAAACATATTTCACTTGTATATCAAAATCCTGAAGATATGTTTATTAAAGATTGTATTCGAGGGGATATTGAATTTGCCATGAAAGAACGACATATTAAGGATTATAAAGATAGAGCCAAAAAATTAATTGAATTGTTCGATTTGCAGGATATTCAAGAAAGAGATGGACGATTATTATCAGGGGGACAAATGCGTCGAGCCTCACTTGCAATAGGAGTAGCATTGCAACCATCTATTTTGCTTTTAGATGAACCTACTGCCAATTTGGATATTGCAACTAGAAAAGAGATCATGAGAACATTAGATATCTTAAAAGATGTTGTTGAAACTGTTGTTATAGCAACACATGATATGCAGCTTGTCTGTGATTGGGCAGAGAGAATCATTGTATTATCATCAGGTTATATAGTCAAGGATGGTCAAAGACATGAAGTCTTTAGCGATAAGTATGTAAGAGAAATGGTAGGAATAGAACCACCAGAAATCTTTAAAATGGGGGAAGCACTCAATATTCGCTGTTATGAAATTGATGAATTTGTGAGTGCTTATCAACAGGAGGAATCATAATGCATAAAATCACACAGACTTTGTTAGATAAATTTACAATTGATTATTTACGTAATCAAGTGCTAAAAAATGCTTATGGAAATGATGATACGGTTATTGCAGGATTAGATCCAAGAACA
Source organism: Massilimicrobiota sp. An142 (assembly GCF_002160725.1). NCBI lineage: Bacteria > Bacillati > Bacillota > Erysipelotrichia > Erysipelotrichales > Erysipelotrichaceae > Massiliimicrobium > Massilimicrobiota sp. An142. Next base: position 49,569 of record NZ_NFLD01000006.1, read on the forward strand.
TTATTATGCTGGTATTTATTTTTTGGTTTGATTCCATGGTTTTTAAATGATCTCATTGTTTTATTAGGGATGTTTGTTTTTGTTGCGATAACAACTAAATTAGCAAAAATTGCACCACTTGTATTATTTTTATTTTGTCTAGGTGTATTTTGTCAAACAGGATATTTGTTTATTGCTGCACTATTCTTTGGTGGAAATTTATCAACATTATATTCATTATTAGTTATGACATTAAAAGTATCTGTCTGTTCTCTTGCTTCCATTACTGTTTTTTCAGGATTAAACCCTGACCGTCTAGCAACAGGATTGCTATATTTTGGTTGTCCTGATCAATTGTCTTTTAGTATTTCATATGCATTTCGTATATTACCTATCCTTATGGAAGAATTCCAAAACATATTGTTATCTTATCGTTTAAGAGGACATTCTCCATCAAAAAAAACATGGCTTGGGAAAGTGAAATATTTTATATACCAGATAAAAATTATTATATTATCTTTCTATCCGTTAATGTTAAATACTGCAAAACGATCAAGAACAACAGTTGAAGCATTGGAATTAAAAGGATATCGCTATGCAAATGAAAATAAGATTGTTAGAAAAAAGAAAATGGCATCACTAATGTTTAAGAAAGATGATTTGATTTTCGTTTTAATTTCTATTGTATGGATGATTTTATGTGTTATCATTTCTATTTTGTTTTAGGAGGTTTTTATGAATATAGATTTTCATACTCATGGTAAATTAGCAAAAAAATTACCATTTTCTACACAATATACTGATCAAATGTTTCACAAAGCATATCTTAGAGGACTTGATGCTATTTGTCTGACTGAACATTTTAATACGTTATCATTTTTAGAAATGTATGATTATATATATACTCACTATACGCATGTAGGTGATTGTTGTCAGAGTAAAGATGGGTTATTGATTTTCTTTGGAATGGAAATAGATATTAAAGAGGGAGGACATACTCTTGTTATTGGAAGATATCATGATATTGTTGAGTTAAATAAAAAGTTGGAAAAACATAAAGCGAAAGAAAGTTTTTTAACTTTTGATGAGCTAGTAACGCTTGTTCGTCAATATGATGTTATTTTTGGGGGAGCACATGTTTATCGTCAGGGAGGACATATTCCAGAATTATCACAGAAGCAGTTGTTATGTTTTGATTTCTTTGATCTAAATGGAAAAGATTTAGCATGTTATGGATTAAAAATGCAGGATATGATTTATCAGTTTGCGCATCGATATCATAAACCAGTTGTTTCTGGCAGTGATACACATCAAGCAACACAGTATGGTTGTGTTCAGACATGTTTTCAAAGTTGTTTTCATAGTATTAAACAATTAAGAGAAGAAATCGACAAAGGACAATATACTATCCAAATATCTGAAAGTTTAAATATTCAGGTTGAAGATGCGACATTACAAAAAAGACTTCTTAAAGAAGTCTATCGATTGGGTGGCGATTATGTTGCTTTATTATGATACAGAGATATTTTATCTTTGTATTTTTATTTTATAGTTTTCTTTTAACTGATAGATATCTTCTACACTCTGTGTATATGAATGACCACCTTTTTTAGCAATTTCTATTACTAAAGCATCAATACATGCCATAGGAACAGCCATAGAATGATATTCATGATCTTCGCCACGATATACATAAATATTATAGTCAGCCATTTTTTTAGCGTCATCAATTAAGCGACTAGACATCAGCATTGTCTGACATTTGATTTGATGGCAATATTCAAGAACTATCTGTGCTTCTACAGGTGTTTTTAAAAATCCAAAGAGAATAACAAAATCGTCTGATTTGATCATTGGAAGACATTCAAAAATTTCTGAACCACTTGAAGGCATGATAACGACTTTCTTTTGAAATCTGCGTAATCGAAATGAGAGTAAATCAGCAAGACAAATCGTTGCTCCTTTAGCAAATACATAAATTGTATTGGCTTCAATGATGTGATCAACAATTGTATCAATTTCATCTATATCTAGATGTTCAATTGTTTTTTCAATATATTGATTTTGTAAAATTAAATAATGAGGAAAAGAGTGTTCTTGTGTTACTGTTGAATGCATTTTGTTGGCAGGGGATACCTTTTGTGTCATACTCATTTTCATATCTTTAAAATTGAGATAGCCTAGATGTTTAGGTAAGCGAGAAATAGTAGCTTGAGATATATGTGTTTTTTGAGAAAGTTCTTGGATTGACATAGAAGAAAACTGATGAATATTTTGAAAAATAAAATCTATCAGTTTTTTTTCGTTTTTTGTTAGTTTTTCAGTTGTTTCTGAATTCCATTTCATCGTGATCATCTCCTTAATAATGTATTATATCAGACATTCTATTTAAAAAATATCAGTTTTATGTAAAATCGTTAACTTCTACTAGAATTATACATCTATAATACAGAAATTGGAAAAATATTGATTATTTCGATGTTTTTCTCTTTTTTTATTAGACAGTATATGTTATAATAGATGTATAAATATACATCTATTATTTGGGGGAATGTCATATGAAATATAATCCTGTACCTAGACCTGATAGAACTGTTATTGTCAAGAATAATGGTTATCAATATGTTTACCTGACTCAATGTGTCAAGTATTCGCCTCGATTAAAACGTTCTGTTCCATCACGTGTTTCTATTGGCAAGCTTGATGAAAATGGTATGCTGATTCCCAATAAGAAATACTTTGAGCTGTTTCCTGATTCTAACGGTTTGGATGAACTTGGGGATAGAGCTGATTTTATTTCCATTGGCCCACATCTGGTTGTAGATAAAATTTCTAATCAATTATCCTTATATTCTCTTCTTGAAACTGTTTTTCATGATAAAGCAGATAAGATCCTTGACATCGCGACTTATATGATCATGTCCGAAAATAATGTCATGCAGTATTTTGATGATTATGGCTATGGTCATTCTTTGTTTAATAAAGCTAACTTTACTGATAGTACTATTGGAAAACTGTTAGGGTCTTTGACGGTTTGCCAGATGGATTTGTTTATCAGGTCCTGGGTGACCATGCAAAACAAAGATGGTATCTATGTTTCCTATGATTCTTCTAATATGAATACTGTTGCAGGGTCACTGACATTAGCGGAGTATGGACATGCGAAAGATAATCCTGACCTGCCTCAAGTGAATTTATCCATAGGATATAATCAGACAGATAAAGTTCCCATGTTTTATGAGATATATCCAGGAAGCATCATAGACAATACAGAATGTCAAAAAATGGTGGAAAGAGCGAAATCCTATGGATGCAAGGATGTAGGATTTATATTGGATAGAGGATATTTTTCCATAGAGAATATAAAATATTTTGAAAAGTATGATTATGATTATATTCTAATGACGAAAGGCAATGCAGCATTTATTACAAAGTCGACAGAAGAAAGTGTGGCATTACTAAAAGAAGGATATCAATATTATATGGAAGATTATGAGCTGTATGGGAAAACGATAGAAAAAGAATTGTTTCATACTGGAAAAAAACAATATATACATATATATTATGATGGAATCGCTGCTGAAAGGGAAAAGATCATCATTAATCAAAGATTTCATAAACTAGATCAGCAACTGGAAGAAAAGAAAAATCAGATCATAAAAAGACAGGAAGATGTAGCGGGATATAAGAAATATTATAGGCTGAAATTTGATGAAAATGGATATTTTCAAAGTTATAAAAGAAAAGACAAGGAGATAAAGGAGCTCATAAATAGAGCAGGATTCTTTGCAATCATCACATCACGAAAAATGAGTGCATCACAGGCCTTAGAAATATATAGAGATAGAGATGCAATAGAGAAAGTATTTAGAATGGAAAAGATATACCTGGGTAACGATGTATTTAGAGTGCATTTGGATGAACATTTAGAAAGTAAAGTATTCATATCATTTATAGCACTCATTATAAGAAATGAAATATACAAATCATTAAAACCATTATATCTAAAAAACAAAAAAGAATATACAGTACCAAAGGTTTTGAGAGAGTATGAAAAATTAGGAGTAACAAAGTTATCGGATAAGAAGTATCATATAAGATATAAATTAACCAATAAACAAAAGAATATCCTAAAACAAATAGGAATCAATGAAAAAGAATATATAGAATTCGCTAGAGAAGTCATCAAGCCATTAGATAAGAACTAATGGCTTGATATCTATATAGATGTATAATTTTAGTAGAAGTTGACGATAACAAGTTCAATATCAAAAGTCAAAGCATGTGTTTTGTTAAAAAGATATTGACAGGTATGGAATAATAGGTTTATTATATAACTGTTTAAAATAAAACAGTTAAGGAGAGAACTATGAAAATCAAAACAGAAAAGGGAATTCAAAAGTTTTTTTCACTGGGAATGCACCCTTATATCATTAAAAAGTATAATTCATTATTTGATGAATTGTTAAAAGAGTATCAGATGACACAAGTTGAAATTGATGTCTTGGCTTTTTTAGCAAATAATCCAGAATATAATCATGCACAAGATATTGTCAATGTGCGTGGTATTTCAAAAGGACATGTCTCATTAGCTATTGAAAAGTTGGTGAAACGAGGTTTAGTGACAAGAAATCCTGATCCTGTCAATAGACGTTGGAATATTTTATGTGTTGAAAAAAAGGCAGATGAGTTAGTTAAAAAAATTCAAAATATTCAACATGCTTTTGATGAACAGGCATATCAGAATATTTCACAGGAAGATATTGTCAAATATCATGAAATTTTACAACAGGTTTATCATAATTTAGGAGGTGGACAACATGAATGAAAGACTGGAAAATGAGAAAATATCAAAATTATTACTTTCACTTGCGATCCCCTCTATTCTTGCTCAACTGGCAACGCTTATCTATAATATGGTAGATAGAATATATATTGGACAGTTAGCTGATGGTGCTTTAGCCATTGCAGGGATTGGATTATGTACATCTATTATTACAATTATTACAGCTTTTACCAATTTATTTGGAAGAGGCGGAGCTCCTTTGGCATCTATTAGAATGGGTGAAAAGAGAATGGATATTGCTGAAAAGATACTTGGAAACTGTGTCTTTAGTTTGGTGATTTCTTCACTTATTATTATGGCAGCCCTGTTAATTTTTGGTGAAGATATTTTAATGTTATTTGGAGCCAGTGAGAATACATTACCTTATGCTATGGACTATCTTTCTATTTATTGTTTAGGAACGGTCTTTGTTCAATTGAGTGTTGGTTTAAATTATTTTATCAATGCACAGGGTTTTGCGAAATATGGAATGTTTACATTACTTATTGGTGGTGTTTTGAATATTGTTCTTGATCCTATCTTTATTTTTGGTTTACACATGGATGTTGCAGGAGCTGCAATTGCAACTGTGATTTCTCAATTTGTTTCATGTGTTTGGGTTATGAAGTTTTTATTAGGAAAGAAAACAACTATCCAAATCAAAAAAGAATATTTTAAATTTGATTTAGATATCATGAAAAGAGTCTTAGGTTTAGGTTTTTCTCCTTTCTTTATGAGTGCAACTGAAGGCATACTGCAAGTTTCCTTTAATCGCCAACTTTTATTCTTTGGGGGAGATTTAGCAGTCAGTTCTATGACAATTATGCTATCTATGAATCAGATTCTCCAGTTACCAATGGAAGGTATTGCACAAGGAACACAGCCTATCATCAGTTATAATTATGGGGCTAAACAATATGATCGTGTTAAAAAAGCTATCTCTTTAGCTATGAAAGTATCATTAATTTATTCTATTGTAGGTGTTTTGTTGATGGAATTTATACCACAAGTATTTGTACAGTTATTCTCTAATGATCCAGAGTTAATTGAATTAGCAAGTCGTATGTTAAGAGTTTATATCTTTGGTTTCATTATTATGGGAGCGAATTCAACTTATCAACAATCATATACATCACTTGGATTTGGTAAGATTTCATTTTTCTTTGCTTTTTATCGAAAGATTATCTTATTAATACCACTCATCTATATCTTACCAATATTTATATCAGATGGTGTTTTTGCGGTTATGTTAGCTGAACCTCTTTCAGATTTAATCACAACAATAACAAATACATTCTCATTTAGAAGATTTATGCATAAACATTTAAAAACAGAGTAGTTCATAACTTTTCTTGTTCTTGAATATGAAGATATGCTAGAATAAGAAAAGAGGAAGTGAATGTAGATGAAAAAAGCAGTTATATTTGATATGGATGGTTTGATGATTGATAGTGAAAGAGTGACATATAATGAATATGTAAAAAAATTGGCGCAATTAGGGCACCATGATTTTACAGAAGAATTATATAGAAATTGCTTGGGTAAAAATAAGCAGGGAATCTGTCAGGTATTTATTGACCATTATGGTCAAGACTTTCCTATGACAGAAGTCTGGGATGATGTTCATGTATGGATTGATGAAAGTTTAAGACAATATGTTCCTAAGAAAAAAGGATTAGTAGAATTATTAGAATACTTAAAAGCCAATAATTATAAAACAATTGTGGCAACATCAAGTGGGAGAGCACGTGTAGACGAAATTCTTAAAAATGGGAACTTAACGGAATACTTTGATGATTCCATTTGTGGTGATGAAGTGACTCATGGTAAACCTCATCCAGAAATCTTTTTAACAGCATGTCAAAAACTCGATGTCAAACCAGAAGAAGCTTTGGTTTTAGAAGATAGTGAGGCAGGTATTTTAGCGGCTTATGATGGACATATTGATGTGATTTGTGTCCCTGATATGAAATATCCTGAGCCACAATTCGTTGAAAAAGTAACAAAAATTGTTGATTCATTAGATGAAGTGATTGATTATTTAAAAGCACAATAAAAGAAGATGTCATAAAGTAGAGTTAATGTAAATGGACATCTAGAATGACAAAGGCTATACAATGACTGGAATCTATATTATTGTGAGGTCAATCACACACCAAATAATTGAGGAGTTATGAAGATAGAGATTTACAAAGGACGTTAATAAATGCGTCCTTTTTATATTAATGAAAACATATTTCATGAAAAACTATTTAGAATTAATCTTGAAATGTGCTTGATTTGAAGAAAAATATATAAGATGTATTAGAAGATAATAAGAACTATCTACATTGAATAAATTCGTATTTTTAACGACACTATCAAAAATAGAGAGGAGGGACAAAATCCAACACTCAAATTTCTTTTTTAGCAGGAGAAAATCAGTGCGATTTTTGGAGGTTTATGTAGAAATTTTATTGCGATTTTTGGATATATAGCCATTGAGCTAGTTGCGATTTTTGGACATAATAAATTTATAGGAGGAATTTGTCAATGTTTAAGCGAAAAATTTATGAAAAAATAAAAGAGTGGAAAAGAGAATCAAATGGGAAGACAGCCCTACTTATTGAAGGAGCACGCCGTGTTGGGAATCAACTATAGTAGAAGAATTTGCAAAGATGGAATATGATAGTTATATCCTCATTGATTTTTCTGTTGCTTCTGCATAAATTAGAGAGTTATTTGATGATATGTCTGATTTGAATTATTTTTTTCTTCAACTTCAATTGCAATATAAAGTAGACTTAATCGAAAGAAAGTCTGTTATTATTTTTGATGAAGTACAGCTTTGCCCTTATGCAAGACAAGCAATCAAGACATTGGTAAAGGATGGAAGATATGATTATATTGAAACTGGTTCATTGATTTCAATCAAAAAGAATGTGAAAGATATTCTCATTCCAAGTGAAGAAAGAAAACTGCAAATGCATCCAATGGATTTTGAAGAATTTCTTTGGGCTTTGAATGATAATTCTACTATGAAGTTATTGAAAAGCGTATTTGATAATAAGAAGAATTTTGGAGACAGGCTGAATCGAAAGTTGATGCGTGATTTTCGTTTATATATGCTGGTAGGTAGAATGCCACAATCTGTCAATGAATACATTACAACGAATAATTTTAGAAAAGTAGATATGGTAAAAAGAGATATTCTAAATTTGTATGAGGATGATTTTAGAAAAATTGATTCTACTGGAAGATTGGCAATGCTTTTTGAAGCAATTCCATCCCAGTTAAACAAGAACACCAGAGGATTTCAAACGACGAAGGTGTTGAATTCATATAAAACGACTGATAACTCTATTTTAAGTATGATTTCAGAGCTAAAGGATTCTAAGGTCGTGAGTGTTGCATATCATGCAAATAACCCTAATGTAGGATTGTCTGCATATAAAGATTTAAACAAATTCAAGTTGTATCTGGCCGATACAGGACTGTTTATTACACTTCAATTTAAGAATAAAGACTTTACAGATAATATTATCTATGAAAAATTATTGAATGACAAACTTTCTGCAAATTTAGGCTATTTATATGAAAATGCAGTTGCACAGATATTAACGTCAACAGGAAATGAATTATTTTATTATACTTTTTCTAATGTTAAGCAAAAGAAAAATTATGAGATTGATTTTATACTATCTAGGAAAAATAAGATTTGCCCTATTGAAGTCAAATCATCAAATTATAAGGTTCATACTTCTATTGATGAATTTTATGTTAAATTTTCTGACAGAATTCTTAATCGCTATATTATTCACTCAAAAGATGTATCTAAAGATAAAGATATATTATGTATTCCATTTTATTTGACACAGTTTATTGCTCAAAAAGAAGATATATAAACTAGGGTATTAACTAAAGGGTCAAATCAAAAATAAGTTCATCTAAAAAAGTAAGATGAATCAATTATTTTGATATAATCAAAAAGGTACCAATTTTCAATTGAACCAGTATCTTAACTTAATCCTTAAAATCTTATATCATTCTTATTGACTATAATTATCATTTCATAGCTTTGATTTCTTCACCACCACTACCCATGGCTACACCAACGTGGCAATATTCTAACATTGGGATATCAATTTTAGCATCTCCAAAAGCTAGGGTATCTTCTATACTGGCATGAAGATGTTTCAGAAGTTCATCAATTACATGAGCTTGTTGGATGGCAATGGCAGCAGATTCAGGTAATTTGTTTTCATAGTTTCATAATGTTCCATCAACATTAATAAATACGATTTTATTCATTTTTTCACTCGTTTGCTTGATACCTTTATTATAGAAAACAATACACGTAAAGCTATATGCTTTTATGAAATCAAAAAAATATGCAGAAATAAGATATGAACTTTAATTTTCATGAAAAAAATTATCATTTAGAAAAGTATATCTCTCATTATAAAAGAGATATATTTTGCTAAACATATAACAAGAAGTCATCATTCTATTTTGTTATAACATTTTAAATTGGCAATCGCTTCAGTAACACTATGTACGTGATACTGAGCTATATCTTTTAATGTTTGAGGAGCATCAACAAAAGTGATAGGAATATCCACATTTGTCAGCATTGGTATATCATTATAGGAATCGCCAATACCAGCTAAGTTTGTGATTTGATAATAATCCTTAATCTTTTGTAAGGCAGTACCTTTGGAACATCCTTTAGGTACAATATCAATGGAATCAGTATTTTGAAATCCTTCAATATCTGGATATAAGTGATTAATTTTTTGTGCTTGCTGATATGCAATTTTTTCATCATGAAAAACAAGAGATATTCCTAAGATGGGATATTTTATCTCATGAATATCGGAAAACAATAGGCATTCATCATCAGAAAATTCTTTTTTTGTTTTATATGTCTGAAAATCATCAGCGTGAATAATTATGATAGCCTGATGATCATATTGCTGATAAAGCTGATGAATGATTGAGCTAGGAATCGTCTGCTTATAAATCACGTTATAATCACAATCTAAAATGAGAGAACCACTTGTGATAATATAAAAATCAGGATGAAGATTTTGAAACAAATGAACAACACCTTGATAAGGACGACCACTACATAGACCAAAGAGATGTCCAAGGCTTTGATAATTTTGAATGGCTTCACAATCTTCATAAGAAATTTGAGGCTGTCTTTCATGAAAAAATAAAGTTCTATCAATATCACTAGCCAAAGCCTGCAACATTATATACACCTTCTCTTTATTTCTATTTTAAAACATTTTATGAGAATTGAACATTTTAAAATCTTTTTCATATCAATAAAAAATGCTATGATACATATAAGGAGGAAAACATCATGAAACCAAAAATACATTTTACAGCACCATATCATTGGATTAATGATCCTAATGGTTTAATTTATTATAAAGGAAATTATCATATTTTTTATCAGCATTTTCCATATGAAAATTTTTGGGGAACAATGCATTGGGGACATGCAACGACAAAAGATTTTATTCATTTTCAGCATTACCCTATTGCCCTATATCCATCAAAAATTTATGATCGCAATGGTTGTTTTTCAGGTTCAGCTATTGAAAAAGATGGAAAATTATATCTTTATTATACGGCTATTCGCTATGCGAAAGAAAATCCTGAGTATGTACATATCCAATATAGTGATGATGATTTGATTGCATCACAGGCATTAATGATATCTGATGATGGTTTTCATTTTGATAATAAGGATGGAAAACAAAAGATTATTGATGTCATAGAAGATAAAGCTTTAGGAGATGTGAGACATACAAGAGATCCTAAAGTGTGGAAAATGAAAAATGGGAAATATGCTTTAATTGTAGGTAGTAAAGTTCCAAGTGAAACAGGATATTGTGGAGAAGTTTTATTATATGAAAGTGAAGATGCTGTTCATTTTACATATAAGAATCGTTTTTTAGATGATCGTATTGGTGATATGTGGGAATGTCCTGATCTGTTTGAAATCAATGGACAATACTTTATGATTTTTTCGCCAGAACATATTCGAGATTCACAGCCAGATAGTGTTGCTGTTATTATGCCTGTAAGCTTTGATGAAGAGACTATGACAATTACAAAACAGGGAGATTATATGTATCTGGATTATGGTTTAGATTTTTATGCGCCTCAAACTTTTCTAGATGAGAATGGTCAGCGCACAATGCTAGCTTGGATGCGTATGCGAGAACCAGTTGAAAATGAATCATGGACAGGATTATATATATTGCCAAGGGTTTTTGAATATAAAAATGATCATGTTTATCAGTCAGTACATCCACATGTTCAACAATACTTCCATCGTCAAGTAGACAGTGTCAGTTTGAAAGAACCATTTTATATGCATGTCAAATTATACTCAAATAGTCAAATTTGTTTAGGTGGCATGAAGCTTTTTATACAGGATGATTGCTTATGTTGTGATAGAATGGAAGTTTCCATTCAACATGATAAAGTTTGTAATGTGAATAAAACACCACCATTAAATGGACATTATGATTTAGAAATTTATTATGATTATCATATTTTTGAAATTTATATCAATGGTGGATATTATGTACTGAGTCAAATTGTCTATGACATCAATGATCATATTGATTATCAAAATGTAGATATCATAGAGATGAAAATGAATTAATGAAAAAAGATTCTAACGATAAGTTAGGATTTTTTTATATGATAATCAATGACATTTGATTTATGATAGCTTATAATAAAATTATCAGCTTGCCCCTTGCAAAAATATCGGAGGGGGGGTATATAATAAAAAAGAAAGAGGAGGGATGATATGATAGAAATACGACACCTGACAAAAAAATATGGAGATTTTAAAGCAGTCGATGATGTTGAACTGATTGCTGAAAGTGGAAAGATTACCATCCTATTAGGACCTAATGGAGCAGGAAAATCAACCACAATTAAGAGTATAGCAAATCTTTTAAAGTTTGAGGGGAGTATTGACATTTGTGGTTATGATAATGCCTCAATTGAGGCGAAACGATGTTTTGGATATGTGCCAGAAACACCAGTTCTCTATGATTTATTAACTGTTGAAGAACATATTGATTTTATTGGTCATGCCTATCAGATTGAAAACTATAAACAAAAAGCAGAAAAATATTTAGAATTATTTCAATTGACTGAAAAAAGAAAGAAGATGGCCAAAGAATTAAGTAAAGGTATGACACAGAAATTAAGTATGTTATTGGCCTTTATGATTGAACCAAAAGCATTATTGGTTGATGAGCCAATGGTGGGGTTAGATCCAGCAAGTATTGAAGAAACACTTAAATTATTAAGAAATATAGCTGATAATGGATGTGCCGTTTTAATCAGTACACATATTATTGATATTGTCAGTGATATTTTTGATGAAGCATATATTATGAAAGAAGGACATATTATCAAAAGAATCAAAAAAGATGAACTTCAAGAAGAGAGCTTAAAAGATTACTTCTTTGAATTAACTGAAGGAGAATAGTATGAAATCATTATGTTTATTATGGTTTATGAAAACAAAAGCGACAGTGAGAAATCTCTTTAAGAAGCCATCAAGTGCAATCTTTACGAGCTTTATTGTCCTTTTATATGGTTTTGTATTTTATAGTTTCTTATTTTTGCCAAAAGATCAAAGTTATATGGTTGTGAATTTTGAATTGCATTCATCTATTTTACTATTTGTTGGATTTTTGGCTTTAATGTTATTTTCTACGATGCTTTCTTCAAGAAAAGCTTTGTTTTCTGGAGAAGATGCTTATTTCTTATTTAGTGGACCCTTTCATAAAAAGCAAATTATGACATTCTTAACATTTCAAACCTTTTTGCAATCCATATTGTTATCATTTTTTGCATTGATTTTCTTTATTGGTATGAATATGGGAATCAGTGTAGATTTTGGATTTATAGGACTAGCATTATTAGGTAGTATGTTAACTATTATGATCTTTCTTGTTTTTATTGATTATAGCTATATTTTATCAATAGGTGATCAAAAATATAAAAAGATAAACTATATAATCGCAGGAATATTTGGGATTGTGCTGGTGATTATTTTAGGACTGACATATTTAGAAACAGGAAGGATTCAAACAATTATGATTGATTTTATTGAATCACCACTGTTTTATTTTGTACCTGTTTTTGGTTGGTTAAAGTTGACTTTGATTTCTTATGTGACCTCTCAAATGGGGATGGTTTGTTTAGGATTATTGCTTTTGGTTATAAGTTTAGTCATTATCTATCTATTATTTATTACTTATAAAGGTGATTTTTATGAACAGGCATTACAAGATTCATTAGAGTTATCTAAACAATTAAAAGAATTTAAAGCAGGTAATCAAGATGCTTTAAGAAATGTGAAAGTGAAAAAAACCAGTGTAAAAAGGTTTTATGATGGTGCTTATGCAGTGTTATCAAAAAATCTATTATTGATGAAAAAGAAAGGGAATATAATCTCATGGAATGATATTATTTCCATAGGTATTTATCTGGTTATAACTATTTTTTCTGATTTAGGATTTGGTTTCTTTATTTATATGATGATAATCTGGTTATTTATGATGATGCAAAGCAGTGATTTAGTGGGTGAATTAAAAAATTATCAGATCTATCTTATACCTGATAAACCTTATAAAAAGCTTATTGCTGTGATGATTCCAACTTTTATGAAAGTATCCATCATTGGAACTTTGTCTTTTATTGTTGTGGGAATGTATTATCATGAAACATTTTTAACCATTTTTATGTATCTGATCAATATGTTTGGTTATATTTTTATTTTTATGAGTGCTAGTGTGCTGACAATACGATTATTAAAAAGTCGTACAACACAAGTCTTTGAAAACATGATGCGTATGTTGATTATGATTGTCAGTGCTTTACCAAGTGTTATATTAACAGTGATTTTTATGATGACGAATGCATTAACGCCAACGGTTCTTACTATGCTTTCAATGGCCTCATTAGCAACGAATTTTATATTAGCGCTTATTATTCTATGGGCATGTCAAGGTATGATGAATGGCAGGGAGTTAAAGAGTGAATAAAATAGATTTAACAGATATGAAAATCAAATGGAAAAGAAAAAATCAAATTCTTTTTTCAAGGGAAAGTGCCTGTTTACAGGATTTGTTGGCGGATATCAAAAAGCAATCACATCAGGCCCTCGTTTTGTGGGCATTGAAATTTGTGGAAGAAATCGTCATCACATTAGAAAATAAATATCCAGATGACAATCGACCTAGAGTCGCTATTGAAAAAACACGTCAATGGGCAAGAGGAGATATCAAAATGCCAGAAGCCAAAAAAGCTATACTTGCTGTACATGCAATGGCTAAAGATATAACAGATGTATCAGATCAGGCTTTATGCCATGCTGTTGGACAGGGTTGTGGAACAGTTCATGTAGAAACACATGCAATTGGACTGGTTGTCTATGAATTAACAGCTATTGTCAGAAGGTATGGTATTGATGACTGTGAGCAGATGTTAATCAAAAGAATCAATGAATATCAGACATATCTTCTAGAATGTGCTAAAAAGACACATCAGTATCAATGGGCAAAATTTATTAGTGATGATCCTCATGCGAATAAGGAATATTTATTAGGACTAAAAAAAGGATAAGTTTAAAATACCCCGTTATGAAAATAGACAAATAACGGGGTTTACTCTTATTCTTTTAATAGTTTTTGATGTAAATATTGAATCATATGTTCAATTTCTGCTTCATTTAATGAATAATAAATACGATTATTTTCTTTTCTAATACGAATAAAATCTCCATCTAACAAAGCATCCATATGATAAGAGATTGTTGGAGTTTTGAGATTCATAGCTTTCGCAAGTTCATGACCATACATAGATTTCTTTTTCAACAAAGTTAAAATTTCAAACTTGGATTTATCACTTAAGACTTTTAAAAAGTATTCTAATTTTTGTTGTTCACTACGTGATTCATGATATGAAGTTAATGCTGTATTTTCTAGACCTGCTCCTATCAATAAAATATAATGATAATCTTCAACCATTAATATAAGCTTATTGTAATTAACAAAAGTAGGATAAATAGAGATAGGTGTTTCATCTATTTTTAAACCAATATGTCCAAAAAATTGATTTAAGTCATCTTGATTGATATTGTGAGTACAGTTAAAAAGCATGGGATTATAATCAATAGATTGATAAATCTCTTGAAACTGTTTAAAGATCTCAAATAATCCATGAATCATTTTATCAGGATGATAAAGTGTTTCAATCAAATCCAATTTTGCTTCATTATCAATAGATAATTTTCTAATACTTTCAATATAATCATTTTGAAAATCAATAAATTTTAAAGTATCTTCTCTTAATTCCTTTGTATCAAAATGTGTAAATTTTTGAATGAGTTCTTCTTGCATATGATGTTTTGGAAATTCACTGACAAAGAAAAATGCATTTAAAATAAAATCAGCCAAACATAAAATTTCATTATTATCTAATTGATATGATTGAAAATAAGTTTGCAGATTTTTTATTTTTTTAGCTTTCCTTATTAATAAATCATGTTGCTTTTTGAGATTTTGAAAGTGTTCATTTTTTTGTTTGATATCTAATGAAATCACTTTTGGACCATTCACACATTCAAATCCTAAATCTCTCCATTCCTTATACCATAAAGGTTCATTATATATTGTCTTTTTCATCTTGATCAATCACCTCATCAATAGAGTTATATAATAGAATTCCTCCTATTATCATAACAAATATTCCTGTAAAAATAAAAATATTTTGAATAGAAAATAAAGAACTTAAAAAACTCATGAAAAATGAGACAAGAGGAATGGTAGAAACACCAAAAGAATTCATAATCGCACTAAAACGTGCTAAATAACTTGAGTGTACTTTTTGTAAAACCATGATTTGACCATACATATTAGCAAAAACAACAATCATACCAAATAGAATAGCAAGTGTCATAATAAGCAAAGATTTGATTATTGTGATAGGGATATAAGAGATAAGTATAGACATGATATAGAAAAAACTCGCTCCAGCAAATAAAGACTGTATCATTTTTTTAGCATTCATATAAGAACTGATATAGGGATAAAGAGCCGCTCCTAAAACACTTCCTATACTAAAGCCCATTGATAAGTAAGCAACCATCTGTGGACCACTGTGATAAACTTCGACGCTTAATGCACTGGAAAAGGCATTAATAGGAACTAAAAATGCATTGATACAACAACAAATCAAGCAAAGATAAATCAATGACTGTTTTGTTTGGGTATAGTGAAATCCTTCTTTTAATAAAGAAATCGTTGATTGCTTTTGAATATTTGAATTATCATGAAAATGAATATGACCAATCATAAGACCACTGACTATAAATGAAAGACAATCAATAATAAAAGTGATCATGATTCCAAAGCTATTTAATAAGATGCCAGCTAATCCCATACCAACAATTTCTAATGATTTAGATAATGATGTATGCAAAGATTGTGCAATGTCATATTTTTCCTTGGGAACTAAAGAAGCAATCATTGGTGTAGAAGAAGGAACTCTTAAGGTTTCTAAAATAGAAATCATAAATGTTGTGAACATAATGATATAAACATTTAATTGTTGAAACATATAGAAAAGAATAAGGAGCATAACTAATAATGAACGTAGAAAATCACTTAAAGCCATGAGCCTTTTTTTATTTCTTTTTTCAATAAATGCTCCCATAAAAGGTGTCAAAAAAATAGTTGGTAAATAGTTAATACCAAAGTTGAAGGCAGAATACATAGCATCACCAGTGATTGCATAAACAAGCCATGTTAAAGCTAAAGCATCAATAGAGTCACCAAAACGATTAAATGCTGATGCAATAGCTAATTTGAAAAATTCTTTTTCATTTTTTAATTGTGTATATTTCATGATATGACCTCCTTATTAGATTGATATCTAATAATATATTCAATACATATAAAATTATAATGCTAATTAGATAAAAGTCAATACCAATATTAGATAATTATCTAATATAATGATGGTTGATTTTTATATAAAGATAGTATTTAATAAAGGTAAAGGGGAGTGAGAAGATGTCAAAAGAGGAAACAACACTATTTGTATTTTTAATTCTTGGAGGTCTTGGTGCTGTTTTTACAGTTATTGGATTTTTGATTATATTTCTACAAAAAAGAAAAATACATCTTTGCCAAGACATGACTGAAGGAAAAGTTGTTGATTATGGTTATAGAGGAAATGGTGTGATTGTGCCAGTTGTTGAATATCGTGTTTTTGGAGAAACTTATCGAAGGAAAAGAAGCTTTCGTGGTTATGTGATGAAAAGTTGGAAATCACAAGAAGAACCTTTTGTAAAAGTAACAAAAAATGACTATTTGTCTATAGCTGGTGGGAGAATGGGTAAACGTGATGCTATGCAAATGTGGCCTTTGGAATCACGTATGCCTGTTTACTATAATCCTTTTAAACCACAGATGTCTTTTGTGGAAAAGATACCAGAGAAATTATCTATAGTTGGACTTGTTTTTTTGCTTACAGGTGTTTTTTTGATTATATTTTCTGTAATTTTATTTTATATGATGAATAGTTTATAGAATGACTTAGAGATGAAAAGTCATTCTTTTTTTTGAAAATACTTTCAAAATATAATCATTTTAGATGAGTTTTAAAAAATTTTTGAAAGTAAAATCTAAAGGGTTTGAAAGCGTTGTTAAAATGAATTTTAAAACGTATAGTGTGATTAGGCAAGGAGGGAGAAGATGGAGAAATTTAAAAATCAATTAATTGTTTCATGTCAGGCATTAGAAGATGAGCCGCTTCATTCATCTTATATTATGTCAAAGATGGCATTGGCTGCCTATCAAGGAGGTGCTAAGGGAATAAGAGCCAATAGTGTTGAAGATATTCAAGCTATTCGTCATGAAGTCTCTTTACCGATTATTGGTATCATTAAAAAAGATTATGATGATAGTGATATATATATCACACCAACGATTCAGGAAGTTGATGATTTGGTTAAAGCAGGAGCTGATATTATTGCTTTAGATGCGACAAATCGCTTAAGACCTTATCATATAACACTAGAAACATTTTTTAAGCAGATTAAAGAAAAATATCCACAACAAAAATGGATGGCTGATTGTTCGACGATAGAAGAAGCGCTATATGCAGATGAATTGGGATTTGATTTTATTGGAACAACACTTGTTGGATATACACCAGAGAGTCAGCATTTAAAGATTGAACATAATGATTTTGAAATCATACGTAGAATACTTGCAAGAGTCAAACATCCTGTGATTGCAGAAGGAAATATTGATACACCACAAAAAGCAAGGCGAGTATTGGAACTAGGATGTTATAGTGTTGTGGTTGGTTCGATTATCACAAGACCACAAATCATTACACAAAGATTTGTCAAAGAAATGAGAAAGGAAAGTGAGAAAAATGATGGATAAAATTTCAAATTTTTTATTACCAATAGCTGAAAAATTATCAAAAAATAGATATTTATCAGCGATTAGAGATGGTTATATTGCAATTATGCCTCTTGTTATTACGGCATCATTGTTTACATTAATAAATAGTGTTTTAATAGGTGAAGGAAATTATTTGGAGCAATGGTTTGGTACTCCATTTAGTGATTTTTCACAACTTGGTAGTGTCATTAGTTCAGCATCTATGTCAATCATGACAGTGTTGCTTGTTTTTACAACAGCAAAAGCACTTGCTAGTCAATATAAAATGGATACATCTATTGCTGGAGCGACAGCTCTAGTATGTTTTCTATGCTTAACACCATTTGTTGCAGATGCAACGCTTGGTGAATATGTGACAACATATTATTTAGGTGCAGCAGCAATGTTTACTGGATTTATTTCAGCGTTAGTATCGGTAGAGCTTTTTAGATTTTTAATGGGATTTAAAGCATTAATTATTAAAATGCCTGATAGCGTTCCTACAGGAATTGCACGTTCATTAAATTCTATCGTTCCTGTTGCTTTAACTGTTATTATCTTTGGTATTGCTCGAATCATCACAGATGCTTTGGGAGCACCATTAAATGATTTAATTTTTAATTGGATACAAACACCATTTACAAATATTGTTTCATCACCAATAGGTTTAGTTGTTATTTATGCATTATATATGTTAATTTGGGGATTTGGTATTCATTCAGCTTATATTTTCAATCCAATTTTAGAACCAATCTATTTGGCAAGTTTAACAGCCAATGTTCAAGCTATTTCATCAGGTGTAGAACCTGCAGCGATTATTACAAAACCATTCCTTGATAGTGTAGCGTTCATGGGTGGTGCTGGAAATATGTTGGCTTTAGTGTTGGCTATCTTTATTGTTTCAAGACGTGAAGACTATCGTACGATAGCTAAATTAGGTTTCGTACCTGCATTGTTTAATATTTCTGAACCATTAATGTTTGGATTACCTGTTGTTATGAATCCTATCTTGATTATTCCTATGATTGTTTCGACTTTAGTTGGTTTAGGTATTGGTTCTTTAGCAACATCTATTGGAGTCATGGCTTATACTTATGTTCAGACACCTTGGACGACACCACCTGTTTTAAGTGCTTTCTTGGCAACTGGGGGAGATGTTCTTTCTGGTATTGTTGCATTAGTTATTCTTGTTTTATCAATCGTTATCTACATCCCATTTGTTAAGGTTATGAATAATACAAAGGAAGAAACAAGTGAAGAATAAGATTGTTGTATTTGATTTAGATGGAACATTATTGGATTCTCAAAATCAAATTATTGGGGGAGATCATACTTTGAAATATCTTGATCTCCTTCAAAGTATGGGATGTACATTAGCTATTTGTACAGGTCGTTTAGACCACGACATATTAAAAGTACAACAAAAATATCAATTATCAATCAAACATAGAATTTCTCAAAATGGAGCTGTTGTCATTAAAGAAAATTATCTTTGTAGTGAATTGCTCAATAAATCCGATGCTTTCAAAATTTATGAACAAATTAAAAAATATCCTGTTCGTATAGAAATGAATACAGTTTCTAATCGTTATTGGACAAGTGAACGTGATCCAGAGTTTCCTAAGGAGCTTTATGATTCTCATATAATTAAGCAAGATTTTGAAGAGATTATATTATGTCAGCCAGTTGTTTTGTTTTTGATTGTTGGACAAACATCTATTTTAGAAGATATTGCCCATATGATTAATCATAATTATAAAAATACACAAGCTATTTTGACATCAGCTAGTTCTTTAGAAATATTGAGTTGTCAGGCATCTAAAGGTCTAGCTTTAAAAAATAATTTTCAAAATGATTATATTTATGCTATAGGAGATTCCCCAAGTGATTTTGCTATGATTGAATATAGTGATTGTTTCTATAATGTAGGTCAGTTTGAAAATCCTAGACAGGCTATTGTAAAACCAAGTATTTTAGAAGCATTAATTGATATTTATGAGAAAGAGAGGACTATATGAAAACGTTACTGATACCGTTGGATGAAAGACCATGTAATTATCAATATCCACAAATGATTTCTCAAACAAATCATCAGATTGAACTGATAATACCACCTCAATCACTATTGGGGAATAAAAAAAAACCAGCTTCTTTAGAAAAACTTGATTGTTTTATATATGAGCATATTCATCAAGTTGATAACATGGTTTTATCAATAGATATGCTTGTATATGGTGGATTGATTCCTTCTCGTTTACACAACAAAAAAAAGGAAGAACTTATATCACGATTAAATATTATTAAACGTCTTAAAGAAATGAATCCAAAGCTAAAAATATATGCTTTTAACTGTATTATGAGATGTCCATCATATAATTCTGCTCAAGAAGAACCAGATTATTATGAAGAGTATGGATATCAATTATTTAGAAGAAAATATTTATTGGATTATCAACAAAGACATGGATTGACAATGGAAGAAGAAAAAGAATTGGAAAGTATATGTATTCCTCAAGATATTATAGATGATTATGAAAAAAGAAGAAATCTTAATACATTTGTCAATATTCAAATTCTGTCTTATCTAGAAAATAAAGATATTGATTTTCTTGTTATTCCACAAGATGATTCTTCTCCTTATGGATATACAGCGATATCACAACAAGAAGTCATTCAAGTCTTAAAAGAAAAGCATTTAGATCAACAAGTCATGATTTATCCTGGTGCTGATGAAGTTGCATTGTCATTGCTGACAAGAGCTTATCATGATTTCTATCAGTTCAAACCAAAAGTTTATCCATATTATGCTTCAATATTAGGTCCAACAATTATCCCCAATTATGAAGATCGACCTATGTATGAAAGCTTAAAATCGCATATCAGAGTTTGTGGAGCAAGAATTGTTGCTACTCCACAGGAAGCAGATTTCATACTGGCTATCAATGCACCTGGAAAAATTATGCAGGAATCTTTTGTCGATGAAAAAGAGAAAGATATCACATATACAAGCTATCGCCAATTGCTTGACTTTGCATATACGATTCAAGAATATATTGAACAGGGCTATCATGTAGCTTTATGTGACAGTGCTTTTAGTAATGGCGGAGATATTCAATTAATTGAATATTTAGACGAATTGAATCTACTTGATAAACTGATCAGTTATGCAGGGTGGAATACAAATTGTAATACATTAGGTACAACTTTAGCTCAGGCATGTTTAGGTGAAACAAATATGATAAAAAATATTTGTTTTAGAATTATTGAAGATGTCTTTTATCAGGCATGTGTACGTAAAGAGGTTGTCAATTATAATTTACCATGTTTAGGATTATCTTATTATGATTTTAAAAATCAACAGGACCAAGTAGAACAGATTATTAAAGATAAACTTCAAGAATATTATAAATCACTCAAAATAAGTCAAAAATATCCTGTTATTATTCATAGAATAAATCTTCCATGGAAAAGAATGTTTGAAATAGGAATGGAAATAGAGGTATGTTATGAGAGAAACAATGAAGTATAATCCTTGTTATTATCAATTAAGAGAAGGGCAACTGGAAAGAATGATGACAATTGTAAAACAGACAAAAACTGCATTACTAGGTGGTGTTGTATTCTTTGGTGATTCTATTACAGAGATGTATGATTTAGAAAAATACTTTCCTCAAATAAAACCAATATATAATTGTGGAATAGGAGGAGCAACTTCAAATGAACTTTTATGGATGGTTGATGAAGCAGTTATTAAATATCAACCAAAGATTGTTGTTATGATGATTGGTATTAATGATTTAGGAAACACAGTCATGCTTTCACCAAAAGATATTGCTGTTAATGTTAAAAATATAATTGATCTCATTCGTGGGAATTGCCCTGATACACAAATTATATTGATGTCTACACTACCTTGTATTGAAACACTCAAAGATTATCATCATGTTCCAGGTATTCGTTGTAACGATCTTGTTGAAATGATTTATCAGCAGTATCAAGAAGTGATATGTGATTCAAAAACAATATTATTATGGACATTTGATGATTTTGTAGATGAAAACAAAGAGGCAAAAGTCAAATATTATCAAGATGGATTACATTTGAATGAAGAAGGGTACAAATGTTTAACTCAAATTTTAGCACCAGTCATTGAAAAATATTTATGATTATAAAAAATAAGTGTTATAATGGCATAGGGGTATTATTATGCGTACATATAATCAAAGTGTTTTGCCGTTGATTGAAATGGCTTATTCTAAATTAACACCATTAGAAAAAAGAATAGCAGACTATTTTATGAATCAAGTTAATGATGAAAATTTATCATCGAAAGCTGTTTCTCAAAGATTATATGTTTCTGAGGCATCATTATCACGTTTTGCGAAAAAAATAGGATTCAAAGGTTATCGTCAATTTGTATATGTATATCAAGATTCACAACAAGTTGTAAAAGATTTAGATGTACTGACAAAACAGGTTTTGAATTTTTATCAGAAAGTCTTAGAAAAGACATATTCATTAATTGATAATGATCAGATGGTTCGTGTAGCCAAGATGCTCGATGAATATAAGCGTATTTATGTTTATGGAATAGGGTCATCAGGTGTTGTTGGCAGAGAATTTAAACTCCGATTTATGCGACTGGGACTAGATGTGGATTATCTTGTTGAAGCTCACTCTATTCGTATGAATATCACACGTATTGATGAAAACTCTTTAGTCTTTGGTATTAGTGTAAGTGGACAAACAAGTGAAGTGATTGATGGGTTAAAAGCTGCCAAAGAAAAAGGAGCGAAAACAGTCATGTTGTCAGCTTATAATAGATATAAGTATCGTGATTATTATGATGAATTTATTTTGATGAGTGGTCTAAAGAATTTGGCAGTTTCAGATAAGATATCGCCACAAATACCAGCATTGATTATGATTGACATACTTTATGCACATTATCTTCACTATAATCAATACAACAAAAGAAAAAAATTACAGATGACTTTAACAGATATAGGATATGAATTAGAAGAATAGGATCTTTATATATGTGCTCGTTTTATTATATTAAAAATGAGCATATCAAAAATGATAGAAGCTGTTTTTTTGTAACAGCTTCTTTTATCTTGAAAATGAATTTATCGAGTTGATCTATATTGTGAGGGAGTCATACCTGTGTTTTGATGAAATATTTTTCCAAAGTAACTTGATGTTTGAAAATCACATTTTTCCATTTATTTCATCAGTGGAAAAATGTGAATATTGTAACATTTTTTGTCTGACTTCAACGATATTGAATCAAATATTGGATCGATGATTGATGAAGATAAATATATGAAAGCAAAGGTATTAGCAGAAGATACAGATAAACATAAACCAACTCCTGCACCATTATTGGAATGTTTAAAGAAATTAAAATTATAGCCAGATGAAGTCATTTATATAATTAGCTTCAAAGAATGCTCACATTGATTTTGAATATGCGAAGTGGAGGAGGGAGTACATCAGATATAGGAATTGATTATTATACTTATATTTTTGATAAACCAATAGATTTATTACAATTATTATGAAATGATACATAACAATCTATTACTAAAAAAAAGAATCACTTATAAAATATTGTGATTCTTTTTTGCGTGGAAAGATAATCATAAAAAGATTGCTTTCTATGGATATATGTTATTTAATAAAAGCAAGAGGTGAAAATGAAAATGAAATTCAAGTCTTATATTCACTCATTGTTGATTACAGTTATATTATTAGTTATAGCATCCTGTGTAGGCTTGTTCTTTCAATATTTAGATTGGTCTGAAATAACGATTGTTTTAATTTATATTATTTCTATACTGATCATCTCCTTATTAACAAAAGGATATATCTATGGAATAATTAGTTCTATTATTGCAACATTTTTATTTAATTATTTCTTTACAGCACCTTATTATACATTATTATTTTATGATTCCAGATATTTTATAACTTTTATATCTATGACATTGACCTCTATTATTGTCAGTACATTAACCTCACGTATCCAACTTTCCCAGAATCAGGCATATAAAAATGCTCAAAATATGAAAATGCTTTATGAATTGACAAATCATCTTTCAAAGATTACAGACAAACAGAGACTTTATGATGAAGTCTATCATATATTAAATCAATATTTTCATTATCCAATAGATTTCATCTTTTTAGATTATCATAATGAACATAAACATCAAGATATTATTGACTGTTTTCGTAATGAAAATCAAAAATATATTATCAAAGATATGTATATTTTCTTTCCTTTATATGGTGTTTCACGATTATTGGGAATTCTCTTTCTTAAAGATGATAATTTTCAACATATGGATGAAACCCAAAAACATATCTTTTATCTTATGATAGATAATATTTCATTAGCCTTAGATCGTATTTATTCAATAGAGGAACAGTTAAAATTAAATGAAGCAAGTATTAAAGAACATTATCGCAGCAATCTTTTACGCTCCATTTCTCATGATTTAAGAACACCGTTATCTGGTATTATGGGAACGTCAGAAATGATTATGGGAATCAACCAACCAACAAGTTCCTCATATCATTTAGCACAGGATATTTATCAAGAGGCTGATTGGTTGTATCTTATGGTACAAAATATTTTGAGTTTAACTAAAGTACAAGAAGGAAAACTTGTGATTCATAAAGAATATGAAGCGATAGAAGAAGTTATAGGAAGTGCTATTTCCCATGTGCAAAAAAATATGTCTGAGAGACAGATTGAGGTTCATGTTCCTGACGAAGTCATGATGGTTCCAATGGATGCACAACTGATTCAGCAAGTCATTATTAATTTACTGGATAATGCCTTTAAACATACTTCAAATAATGAAAAAATAGCCATTAATGCTTACAAACAAGATCATCAATGTTATCTTGTTGTAGAGGACTACGGGGATGGTTTTCTTGGTGAGGATCCTCAAAAACTTTTTGAAATGTTCTATACACAACATCAGTCTTATTCTGATTCCTTTAAGGGAGTAGGACTTGGTTTAACAATATGTAAAGCTATTATAGAGGCACATCAAGGAACTATTGAAGCCAAAGAGTGTCTGAATCATCAAGGAGCACAATTTATAATAACATTACCAATGGAGGATGAATATGAATCAAACAATATTAGTTGTTGAAGATGATGTACAAATTAGAAAATTTATTTGTTATTGTTTAGAAAATAACAATTATCAATACATTACTGCCAGCAACGGACAAGATGCGTTACGAAAGATTTTTTACGAAAATATAGACTTAATATTACTTGATTTGGGATTGCCAGATATGGATGGGGTAGATATTATTCAAAGATTACGAGAATTCTCAGAAATTCCTATTATTGTTGTTTCTGCCAGAGATAAAGACAAAGACAAAGCAGATGCATTAGAATTAGGGGCAGATGATTATTTAACCAAACCCTTTTCAGCAACGGAATTAGTGGCAAGGATTAAAGTGGCTTTTAGACATTTTTATCGTTATAATCAAGTTCAAATTCAAACATATTATAAAGTCAAGGATTTATCTATTGACTTAGATAAAAGGCAAGTCTATTTAAATGATCAACCTATTCATGTAACACCATTAGAATATCAATTACTTGTTTTATTTTTTAAGAATGCAGGAAAAGTTTTAACAACAGATATGATTATTGAAGAAATATATGGAAAAGGGTATGGACATGATACACAGGCACTGAGAGCTCTTATGGCAGGATTAAGAAGAAAAATTGAAAAAAATCCTGCAACACCACAATATATACTTACAGAAATAGGTGTTGGATATAGAATGGTTGATGAATAACTGTATGTATAAATGAAAGTATATTTGGCTAACTTTATAATGATTATTTACAATAAAACAATGAAGGTATTATAAAAACGTCAGTAAATATCATAAAAGATTGTTATTGACGTTTTTATAGTGTCTATTGTCTTAATGATTTTATAATAGAATT
Source organism: Massilimicrobiota sp. An142 (assembly GCF_002160725.1). NCBI lineage: Bacteria > Bacillati > Bacillota > Erysipelotrichia > Erysipelotrichales > Erysipelotrichaceae > Massiliimicrobium > Massilimicrobiota sp. An142. Next base: position 75,847 of record NZ_NFLD01000006.1, read on the forward strand.
ATCTTGAGAAGAATATTTAAGAATATGGTTATGATGTTACATATCTTCATGTTCCAAAGATTCATTTAATTGTTGTTTTAAAATCATTTCATTATGAGATTCTTGTTTATAAATTGCATCAATAGCTAAAGCGATTTCATTTAAAATAGCTTTCAATAAAGCTTTTTCATAAGGTGCTAAATCCTCACCTTGTTCCATAGCAATACCAATCACTGCAAAAATATTGTCCTTTTTTCTAACAGCAAGATATAATCCTTTAGCAGCGGGAAGAGTGCTGGTTGAAACACCGGCATTTTTATTGTTGACAAGAACCCACTGGGCTACAGCTAACTCTTTATGATTAATGTATTCTCTTTTAATATCTGAAGTGATATGTGGACCATAAATCATAGGTTTTTGGAGTGTGTTGTTCTTAACGGGATAAAAAATAATTATACGATTTAACATTTTATATAGTTGAAAACATGTAATATTCATAATATCTTGATAAGAATTGCTCGTTTGTAAATTTTGACTTGTTTCTAATAGAATATCCATACTATGTGCATGAATAGAGGCTAAAAGGTTTTCTTTCTTTAATTTGTGAGCCATTGTACTAATGGATATTGATACAATGAACATGACAATAAAAATGAATGGATAATCAGATGAGGACATATTAAAGGTAAATCTTGGATCTATGAAGAAGTAGTTAATAGCAATAATGCTTAAAAAGGTTGAGATGAGATTGTATATTGGATAATATGTGACAATACCAATGAAACATGAAGCTAAAACATAGAGTAAAATAATATTTGTTGTATTGACATGTATTTCATAGAAAATAAAACCTAGTAATGTAGTAATAAGAAAAATAGATAGAGCTAAAATTGTTTCTTTTAATGAAAATTTGATAAATTTTGATAAATCTACAGATTTCTTTTGTGCCGTTGAACGATGATCTGGAATAATATAAATTTCTAGGTTTGGAGCATTCATCGTTAATTGATCGACAATGGTACTTCTTTTGATTAAAGTTGGTTTTTGATAAGAGCGACCTAACACTAATTTAGAGACACCACTTGTTTTGGCATATTGACCTATTTGAAATGCAACATCATCCCCATATGTAGAAACAATATCTGCTTTGAGATGTTTGGCTAAATTTAAATTCGACTGAAGTTGAGCTAAGGCTTTCTTAGAGAGATTATTACTTTTTGAAGTTTCAACATATAAAGCTGTAAAATCTGCATGAAAAGCCTGAGCCATACGCGAAGCTGTACGAATAACTTTTTGATTAGTTGGAGAACTTCCAATGCAAACAAGAATATGCTCTTTAGCAAAAGGTTGATTTTGTTTGGCTGTTACGATATTAACACGATCAGCACAACGTCTTAATGTAATCTCTCTTAAAGCTGTCAGATTATCTCTAATAAAGAAATGTTCCAAAGCTCTTTTGGCTTGTTGTTTATGATAGATTTTCCCTTCTTTTAATCTCTCAATTAAATCATCAATTTCAATATCTACTAATTTGACATCATCAGCATCATCAAAAACATGATCAGGTATTCTTTCATTAACCTTGATTCTTGTAATACTTTCAACAATATCATGTAGACTTTCTAAATGTTGTACATTCACTGTTGTATAAACATCAATACCCGCTCTTAATAATTCTTCAATATCACTATAACGTTTTTGATGTCTTGAACCATGAACATTGGTATGAGCTAATTCATCGACTAGAATAAGTTGAGGATGTCTTTTTAAAGCACCATCTAAATCAAATTCATAGAAAAGACGATCGCGATAAATAATTTTCTTTTTAGGAATCTGTTCTAGACCATAAATAAGATCGGTAGTCTCTTTACGATCATGCGGCTCTATATACCCTATAACAACATCAACACCTTGTACAGATTTTTGATGAGCAGCTTCAAGCATCGCAAATGTTTTACCGACACCAGCACAATAACCGAAAAATATTTTTAGACGTCCTTTTTTTATTGTTTCCATATCTACCACTTCCTTATTTTTTATTGTACATAAATTTTATAAATAAAAAAGTTTTAATAAAAATTTTAATATGATTTTAATATGGGGGCTTGGTGTTTTAACACTTTCTTTATTTTATCTATGCTAAGATATATACGTCTAAAAAAGACAAAAGGGGGAAACGCTATGATGATGGACATAATTATGGTAGCTGTATTAGCTATAGGTTTTCTGCTTATGAAACTTTTTGTAGATTGGAATGATAAACAGATCAATAAAAAGTAACGGAGGGAAGAATATGTGGTTATTAGCGATTGTGATTGTAGCATTAGCAAGTTATTTGGTTTATGCGTTGATCAATCCTGAGAAATTTTAATTTGGAGGAGAGTTTATGTTACAAATAGTATGTACATTACTTGTCTTCGTGGTGATTATTTTTCCTATTGGAAAGTATGTTTATCATATAACAACTCACAAGAAGACATTTGCAGATCCACTTTTTGATCGTATTGATAATGGAATATATAAGATATTAAAAATTGATACATCAAATATGGGGTGGAAAAAGTATGCATTATCTTTATTGTTATTTAATGCATGTTTAGTTTTTGTTGGTTATCTTATTTTAAGAATTCAATCAATAGGTATATTCAATCCTAATGGTATTGAAGGGATGGAAGCAACATTATCTTACAATACAATTATTTCGTTTATGACAAACACAAATTTACAACATTATTCTGGTGAATCAGGTTTATCTTATTTATCACAAATGTTTGTCATCATTATGATGATGTTTACATCTGCAGCAACTGGATATGCTGCATGTGTTGCAATGGTTCGAGGAATCTTAGGTAAACGAATGGGTAACTTCTATTGTGATGTGACACGAATTACAACACGTTTCTTGATTCCTATGGCTTTCATTGTTGGATTATTCCTTGTATCTCAAGGAGTACCTCAAAATTTGAGTCCAAATATAACACTAACAACAATTGAAGGAAAATTGCAAGATATTGCTTCTGGACCAATAGCAGCACTGGAATCAATTAAACACTTAGGAACAAATGGTGGAGGTTTCTTAGGGGCAAACTCATCAACACCACTTGAAAATCCAACAGTTTTATCAAATATTGCTGAATTATATTCAATGATGTTCTTACCAGCAGCTTGTGTATTCACATTTGGTCATATGGTTTATGATAAATATCAAGAAAGAAAAGCTAAAAAATTGGATACAACAGCTTCAAAAGAATTTGATAAACCAAGTTCTAAAGTTTGGTTAGGTAAAGAAGGACGTACAATTTTTGCGGCAATGTCAATTTTGTTTGTTATTGGTTTAGCACTATGTTTCTTTAGTGAAAGTCAAGGAAATAGTGCAGTTGCATCAGCTGGAATTACTCAAACAATTGGAAATATGGAAGGTAAAGAAGTAAGATTTGGAGTTGCCCAGTCTTCGCTCTTTACAACTGTAACGACATCATTTACAACAGGAACAGTTAACAATATGCATGATACATTAACACCATTAGGTGGATTAGTTCCATTATTGCATATGATGTTAAATGTTGTCTTTGGTGGTGTTGGTGTAGGTCTTATGAATATGCTGATTTATGCAATTATTGGTGTATTTATTTGTGGTTTAATGATTGGACGTACACCAGAGTATCTAGGTAAAAAAATAGAAGGAAAAGAAATGAAATTAGCAGCACTATGTATTATTATTCATCCTTTATTAATATTAGGATTTAGCGCTTTAGCTGTTTCAGTTCAAGCAGGATTAGATGGAATTACAAATCCTGGTTTTCATGGATTAACACAGGTATTGTATGAATTTACATCATCTGCAGCTAACAATGGTTCTGGATTTGAAGGATTAGCGGATAATACAGTATTTTGGAATGTTACTTGTGGTTTAGTTATGTTTTTAGGACGTTATCTATCAATTATTATTCAATTAGCTATTGCTGGAAGTTTATTTAATAAAATTGATGTGAACGAGTCAATTGGTACATTAAAAACAAATACTTGGACTTTCGCTATTATCTTAGTTTTTGTTGTTTATATTTTTGCAGCATTAACATTCTTACCAGCTTTAGCTCTTGGACCAATTTCAGAGGGATTGACCTTAGGTCTATAGAAAGGGGTTTAGTTTAATATATGAGTCGTCAAAAAAAAACAAAATTTATTACAAAAGATATTCTTGGTTCTTCTATCAAAGGGGCTTTTGTAAAATTAAATCCTATGTATATGATGAAAAATCCAGTTATGTTTGTTGTTGAAGTTGGATTTGTCATTTGTACTATTCTTGTCTTTTTCCCACATTTATTTAATGATAAGGGAGATAATTTAAGTTTATATAATGCGATTGTTGCGATTATTTTGTTTATTACTTTATTGTTTGCTAACTTTGCTGAATCTGTTGCAGAAGGACGAGGAAAAGCACAGGCTGAAACATTAAAGAAAACAAAGAAAGATACAAAAGCTCGTCTTATCCACGGGGATGGATCAGAAGAAATGATTTCAGCTAGTGAATTACAAAAAGGTGATGTTGTTCTCGTAAAAGCTGGAGAATTAATTCCAAATGATGGTGAAATCATCGAAGGAATTGCGAGTATTGATGAATCTGCGATTACAGGTGAATCGGCACCAGTCACTAAGGAAAGTGGGGGAGATTTTGCTTCAGTCACTGGAGGAACAACGGTTGTTTCAGACTGGATTAAAGTGGAAATTACTTCTGAACCAGGGCATTCATTCTTGGATAAAATGATTGCTTTAGTTGAAGGGGCTTCACGTCAAAAAACACCTAATGAAATAGCTCTAAACACATTATTAGTTTCATTAACAATTATTTTCTTAATCGTTATTGTAACACTTTATCCAATGGCTAATTATTCAGAAGTACAAATACCAATTTCAACATTAATCGCATTAACTGTATGTTTGATTCCTACAACAATAGGAGCTTTATTAAGTGCTATTGGAATTGCGGGAATGGATAGAGTAACACGTTTTAATGTTATTGCTATGTCAGGAAAAGCAGTTGAAGCATGTGGTGATGTTGATACAATGATTCTTGATAAAACAGGAACTATTACTTTTGGAAATCGTTTGGCTAGTGATTTTATCCCTGTATCAGGTATTAAAAAAGAAGAACTCACTGAATACGCTTGGATTGCATCTATAGGTGATGACACACCTGAAGGAAAATCTACTGTTGAATTGGCAGAAAAATTCGGTTGTCAATTACAAAGAAAAAATTATGAAAATGCTGAATTTATTGAATTTACTGCTGCTAGTAAAATGAGTGGTGTGAATACGACTGATGGACATGTTGTTCGTAAAGGTGCCGGTGACGCTATGATTCAATATGTTAAAGAAAATGGTGGTAAGGTACCAGATGATTTAACATTAAAAGTAGATGAAGTTTCAAAACTTGGTGGAACACCTTTGATTGTATGTGCAGATTATAGAATTTTAGGTGTTATTTATTTAAAAGATACTGTAAAACCTGGTTTAGTAGAACGTTTTGAACGTTTGCGTAAAATTGGTATTAAAACTATTATGTGTACTGGAGATAATCCATTAACTGCTGCGACTATTGCTGCTGAAGCAGGTGTTGATGGTTATATTGCGGAATGTAAACCAGAAGATAAAATTGAAGCAATTAAAAAAGAACAATCTGAAGGAAAGATTGTAGCCATGACTGGTGATGGAACAAATGACGCACCAGCACTTGCCCAAGCTAATGTTGGTATTGCTATGAATAGTGGGACATCTGCTGCCAAAGAAGCTGCAAACATGGTTGATTTAGATTCTGACCCTACAAAGATCTTGGAAGTTGTAGAAATTGGTAAACAGTTGTTAATTACTCGAGGATCATTAACGACTTTCTCAATTGCTAATGATATTGCAAAATACTTTGCAATTATACCAGCCATGTTCCAAGCTGTTATACCACAATTAAGTGTTCTTAACATCATGGGATTACAAACATCTGAAAGTGCTATTTTATCTGCATTGATTTTTAACGCAGTGATTATTCCATGTTTGATTCCACTAGCAATGAAAGGTGTTAAGTATAAACCTATGAGTGCATCTAAAATGCTTGGAAGAAATATGCTAATCTATGGATTAGGTGGAGTGATTTGTCCATTTTTAGGAATTAAGATTATTGATATGATTATTGCACCATTATTAGTTTTATTAGGATTATAGGAGGTAAACTATGAAAAAGTTTTTAAGACACTTTAGATTGGCGTTTCTATTTGCAATAGCAATGTTTGTGATATGTGGATTTATTTATCCCATGGTATTAACAGGAGTTTCACAAGTTGTATTTCCAAGTCAATCAAATGGAAGTCTTGTTGAAGTAGATGGAAAAGCAGTGGGTTCTGAAATTGTTGGACAAGATTTTACTGATGAAAGATTGTTCCATTGCAGACCTTCAGCTTACAACTACAATACTTATACACAAGAACAAAAAGATAGTGGAGAATATGCAGGTTTATCATCTGGAAGTAACAACTATGCACCAAGTAATCCTGCTTTGAAAGAAAGATTAGATGAAGATATTGAAAAATTCTTAGAAGAAAATCCTACAGTAAGCAAAGAAGATATTCCTTCTGACATTATTACTGCATCAGGATCAGGATTAGATCCACATATTTCAGTAGAAGCTGCTAAAGTACAAATGGATAGAGTTGCTAAAAATACAGGTTTATCTCAAGAACAATTAGAAAAAATGATTGAAGAAAATACTTCAGGAAAATTCTTAGGTATTTTTGGAGAAGAAACTGTCAATGTTTTAAAATTAAACTTAATGGTTGCACAAGAAATAGATATGATTTAATGAAAAACTCCACTTTATCCAAGTGGAGTTTTTTGGTCTTGTTTATATAGAAAAGACTTTTTTTCGTAATAGCTATATAGTAAAATATAAATATATTTAAAGGGGAAAAGGAAGAAAATATGCAGGCGAATATATTGGTTGTAGAAGATGATCATTCAGTTAGAAATCTTGTGTCTACAACTTTGCAGACACATGGATATCAATTTGATGCTATGATTAATGGTGAGAGTGCTTTATTGGCTATGACATCACATCATTACGATATTATTTTATTAGATTTAGGATTACCTGATCAAGATGGTATAGATATTATCAAAACAGTTCGTACGTTTTCGGTTATTCCCATCATTGTTTTAAGTGCAAGAAGTAGTAATGAAGATAAGATAGCTGCATTGGATGCAGGAGCAGATGATTATTTAACAAAACCATTTAATATTGATGAACTTTTAGCAAGAGTTCGTTCAACTTTACGTAGAGCTGAATATTTACAAAATATGACGACTCAAGAAGAAACGGTTTTTGAAAATGGTGATTTAAAAATTAATTATTTATCAGCGACAGTATCTTTAAAAGGAAAAGAAATACATTTAATGCCAATAGAATATAATTTGCTTTGCCTTTTAGCAAAAAATGTTGGTAAAGTCTTAACTTATCAGTTTATTTTAGATAAAATATGGAAAAATGCATTGGAATCAGATTTGTCCTCATTGCGTGTTTATATGACAACATTAAGAAAAAAGATTGATAAACAGTATGCGGATGATCAAAAATATATTCAAACGCATATAGGTATTGGTTATCGTATGGTTAGACAAAAAAAGAGTGGTGAATAATATTCATGAATGAAGAAAAAAAACATCAAGGGCGTTTAAAAATATTTTTTGGCTATGCAATGCATACTGGAAAAACATATGCAATGTTACAAGAAGCTAAGGAATTGACAGATATGTCTAATGATGTGGTTGTGGGGTATATAGAAAATGTAGAAGGGTTAGAGACGATTTTAAAGGGGTTGGAATGTGTTCCCAATCGTCAGTTAATGCTATCTTCACCAGAGGTAGATATAGATGCTATTTTAGCGAGACATCCACATATAGTATTGATTGATCATATGGCTCATACAAATAGAAATGGTTCTAGGCATTTAAAACGTTATCAAGATATTCTTGAAATACTTGAAGCAGGAATTGATGTTTATACAACTGCCAATGTACAAGATATAGTGAGTTTACAAGATGATATTAATAAGATAACAGGAGAGCATTCAAGTGAAACAATACCTGATTATCTTTTTGAACAAGCACATCAAGTTAAGTTTATTGATAATGAGCCACAATATGAGCATCATTATTCAGTAGAAACTTTAAAAGCATTAAGAGAGTTAGCAATCAAATGTTGTGCACAAAGAATAAAAAAGTTAACTTCCTTACCTTCTAAATCTCATTTTATAAATTCTGAGCATATCTTAGTCTGCTTGTCACCATCACCTTCAAATGCGAAAGTCATAAGAACAGCAGCAAAACTTGCAAATACATATCAAGCAAGATTAACAGCTTTATATATTGCACCATTGGATAAAAAGCTTTCTAAAAAAGAATATCAGTATCTACAAGAAAATATATCTCTAGCAAAAGACTTACAAGCACAAATTGAAGTGCTTAATGATAATAAGGTTGTATTTGAAATAGCTGAATATGCTAGAATCTCTGGGGTTACCAAAATTGTGCTAGGTCAAAGTCCAACGCATTTTTTTCAATGTTCTTCATTATCTGAGCAATTAGTTCGATTAGCACCACAACTAGAAATATATGTTATACCTTATATTGATGAAAGGTCTATTTTTAAGTTAGTAAGACCACAATTAACACTTAATCGTCAAGATTTCATGCGAACAGCAGGTATGTTGATTTTGTCCACATTGATTGGTGGAATCTTTTACTATCTTGATTTTAAAGAATCTAATATTATACTGATTTATATTTTAGGTGTTTTAATGACTGCATTGATTACGACAAGAAGAATTTATAGTTTAGCATCTTCATTCATTAGTGTCTTGATTTTTAATTTTCTTTTTACAAGTCCAAGATTAACATTGAGAGCTTATGATTCAAGGTATATCGTGACATTTATAATCATGTTTATTGTTGCTTTTATTACAAGCAGTATGACAAATAAGTTACAAACAAGTGCAAAAGATTCAGCACAAAATGCTTATCGTATGAAAATATTATTAGAAACAAATCAAAAACTACAGAAGGAAAAAAATAAAGAAGGAATTATTTCTGTAACATGTCATTCACTTATGAAATTATTACAAAGGGATATTATTTTCTATCCTGTTTCAAAGAATAATTTAGAAAAACCACTTATTTTTTGCCAATCGCCAAAGGATACATCCATATTTCAAAATGAAGAAGCTGTTGCAAAATGGGTTCTCAAAAATAATAAACATGCTGGAGCGACAACGAAAACATTATCCAATGCATTATGCCTTTATTTAGCAGTACGTATTGGAGATAAAATTTATGGTATTATCGGTATATATATTGATGGCAAGCCCTTAGATTCATATGAAAATAATATTATGCTTTCTATTTTAGGAGAATTAGCTCTTTCTTTAGAAAATGAAAGTGTTATTAAGGAAAAAGCAACCGCAGATTTAAAAGCCAAAAATGAACAACTCAGAGCTAATCTTTTACGTTCTATATCTCATGATTTGAGAACTCCTCTGACTTCTATCTCTGGTAATGCAGGAATTTTATTAAGTACGGGTACAATCTTAGATGAAGATAAAAAAAAGCAGTTATACAGCGATATTTATGATGATTCTTTATGGCTTATTAATCTTGTAGAAAATTTATTGTCTGTAACTCGTATAGAAAATGGATCAATGAATTTGAATCTAAAAGTAGAATTAATAGAAGATGTGATTAATGAAGCACTTAAGCATATCAATACACGCAGAATACAACATCATATTCAAGTTATTCAAGATGAAAATATATTACTTGCTAAAATAGATGCTAGACTGATTGTTCAAGTCATTATGAATATCTTAGATAATGCTATCAAATATACACCTGATCATACAACAATAACTATACAGAGTTATCTTAAAGATAAAAACATCTATATTGATATTGCTGATGAAGGAAATGGCATTAATGATAAAGATAAGGAACATATTTTTGATATGTTTTATACTGTTAATCGTCAAGTCGCAGATAGTCGCAGAAGTTTAGGATTGGGATTATCTCTTTGTCAGTCCATTATGCAGGCACATCATGGGGAAATTAAAGTTTATGATAATTCGCCTCATGGAACAGTTTTTCAGATATCTTTACCGGCACAGGAGGTAGAAATACATGAATAGTCCAAAAATATTAGTTGTGGAAGATGATAAAGCCGTTCGTAATTTGATTGCTATTACATTACAGACAAGAAATTATAAATATATATTATCTGATAATGGAGAATCAGCTCTTCTAGAGTTTGCCTCTGAACATCCTGATGTTATCCTTCTAGATTTGGGATTACCTGATATAGATGGAATGGAAGTGATTCAAAAAATTCGTGAAAAATCACAAATTCCAATCATTATTCTTAGTGCCAGAGGAGAAGAAAGTGACAAAGTGGCAGCTCTTGATGTTGGAGCAGATGATTATTTGACAAAACCATTCTCGGTAGAAGAATTATTGGCTCGATTGCGTGTCGCATTAAGAAGAACAGAATATATATGGAATAGTGATGCAAAAAACAACCATATATTTGAAAATGGAGATTTAAAGATTGATTATGCTTCAAGTTGTGTGACTCTTAAGGGAGAAGAAATTCATTTAACACCTATTGAATATAAGATATTAAATTTGTTATCAAAAAATATCGGAAAAATTTTAACGCATACTTATTTAACACGAGAAATATGGGGAAGTGCTTTTGATAGTGATGTCGCTTCGTTACGTGTTTTTATGGCTAATTTGCGTAAAAAGATTGAACCAGAAAAAAGTGGTGTGAGTTATATTCAGACACATGTAGGGATAGGTTATCGTATGATGAAGATTGAAAAGAGTGATTAAATTCTCACAGCATTCTCACACAAGCTTTTGTTTTCTCACACTCACTTCACAATATATTTCTTATAATAATAGTGAAGATAAGGAGTGAGTTATATGAAACAAAATAGAAATGAATATATAGTTTTAGAAAAATTAGGAGAAAAGGTTAAAAGTCTTATTGAAAAGGATCGTTCTGAATGTCAGGAGTTAGTTGTTCAGGCATTAGTGAATTATCCACATGCACCTCAACCACAGAATTTACTAGGCATTTTAGCAGAAAAACAAGGAGATTTAGCCCTAGCAATGAAACATTATCGTGCAGCTTGGTCATTATCTCCTAATTACCGACCATCAAGAAAAAATATTGATCGATTGGTATCTTTATCAAGTTTCCAATGTTATTATTATGATCAAGAGTGTTGTGAGATGGAAACGCAAGATTCTCAAGGATTGTTTAAAAGAAAAATTATTATATAATTTGCATTTTCATAAAAAAACTTGTTATATTTGGAAAAAATAAAAAAATATATTGACAAAAGAAAGCTATCCATGTATGATTAACGCATATTAAAAATCGTTGAGCAGGAAAAGTAATTTCTTGAACGCTTCAAGCGAGGTAGTACAGAGTGGAAGGCTACTAAGTGGAAAGGAATGAAACGCACCTGTGAGAGTCCATTAGAAATGAGAGTATAATGGAACGTAACCTGCGTTAAGGGATAGAGTGGTTAGTTTTTCTAACAACTAGAGTGGTACCGTGTATATGCACCTCTGGAGAGATCCAGAGGTTTTTTGTTTATAGAGAGGGTGATTGAATTGCGGCGATTGATAGAAAAAATGAATAAATATAATAAAAGAGAAATACAAAATAATGAAAAGGAGAATGAACAATGGAAAAGAAACAATATAAAAAAGTCGTATTAGCTTACTCAGGGGGATTAGATACATCAATTATTATAGCGTGGTTAAAAGAAAATTATGGCTGTGAAGTGATTGCTGTGGCTGGGGATGTTGGTCAAGGAGATGAACTTGATGGATTAGAAGAAAAAGCTTTAGCAACAGGAGCTTCTAAATATTATTGTGCTGATTGCAAGGAAGAGTTTGTGAATGATTTTATTTTCCCAGCTATCAAAGCCAATGCTGTTTATGAAGGAAAATATCTTTTAGGAACTTCTCTAGCAAGACCGATCATTGCGAAAAAATTAGTAGAGATTGCTAAAAAAGAAGGGGCAGATGCCATTTGTCATGGTTGTACAGGTAAAGGAAATGATCAGGTCAGATTTGAACTGACAATCAAAGCCTTTGCACCGGAATTAGATATTATTGCACCATGGAGAGTATGGGAATTAAAGAGTAGAGAAGATGAAATTGAATATGCCCAAGCGAGAAATATTCCTTTAAAAATTAATAAAGAAACAAATTATTCTAAGGATAAAAACTTATGGCATTTATCACATGAAGGATTAGATTTGGAAAATCCTGCAAATGAACCTATGTATGACAAGATTCTTGAATTAGGTGTCACACCAGAAAAAGCACCAGACAAGCCAACATATATTACAATTACTTTTGAAAAAGGAATTCCAGTTGCTTTAAATGGTGAAAAAATGAATGGTATTGATTTGATTACTGCTTTAAACAAAATTGGCGGAGAAAATGGTATTGGCATCATTGATATGGTTGAAAACAGATTAGTTGGTATGAAATCAAGAGGTGTTTATGAAACACCAGGTGGAACAATTCTTTATAAAGCACATGCTGATTTGGAAGAAATCACAATTGATAAAGAAACACAACATTTCAAATATCAGGTTTCTCAAAAGCTAGCAGATATTTTATATAACGGTCAATGGTATACACCACTAACAAAAGCATTACTTGCTTTTATTGATGAAACACAAAAGACAGTCAATGGAGACGTGAAATTAAAACTATATAAAGGAAATATTATGGGAGCTGGTATGACTTCACCAGATACTTTATATAGTGAACAGACAGCTTCATTTGGAGAAGATGAAGATTATAATCAAATGGATTCTCAAGGATTTATTAATTTATATGGTTTACCTATTAAAGTGAAAGCTTTATTAGATCAACAAAGAAAGAAATAGGAGTTGAAAATATGGCGTTATGGGCAGGGAGATTTAAAAAAGAAATCAATGCCAATGTGAATGCTTTTAATTCATCCATATCATTTGATGCAAGAATGTATAAACATGATATTATGGGGAGTCAGGCACATGCTAAAATGTTAGCAAAACAAGGCATTATTTCTAGGCAGAATTTAACTGAAATTTTAAAGGGATTAGATGACATATTATGTGAATTAGAAAATGGTGATTTGTTATTTGATCCTCATGCTGAAGATATTCATATGTTTATTGAAGCAGAACTCACAAAGCGATACCCAGAAAGTGGTAAAAAACTTCATACTGCCAGATCACGTAATGATCAGGTTGCTTTAGATTTAAGGTTATATACACGTGATGAAATCAAAGATATTCAGGGTATGTTGATGGAATTGATGCATGTGCTTATCAATCAGGCTAAACAGCATACACATACCATTATGTGTGGTTATACACATTTGCAACGTGCTCAGCCTATTACCTTTGCCCATCATTTAATGGCTTATGTAGAAATGTTTTATCGTGATTATACAAGATTGGATGACTGCATGAAACGACTCAATGTTTCACCATTAGGTAGTGGGGCATTAGCGACGACAACATATCCTATTGATCGTCATTTTGTAGCACAGGAACTTCATATGAATGATATTATGTATAACTCATTAGATGGTGTCAGTGATCGTGATTATGCGATTGAACTAGCCAATGATTTGGCTATGATTATGATGCATTTATCACGTTTGAGTGAAGAAATCATTTTATGGTGTTCATGGGAGTTTAAATATATTGAACTGGACGATGCTTATGCGACAGGATCAAGCATCATGCCACAAAAGAAAAATCCAGATATTGCGGAACTGGTTAGAGGAAAAAGTGCCAGAGTTATCAATGATGTTTCTACATTACTGACAATGATGAAAGGTTTACCGCTTGCTTATAATAAGGACATGCAGGAAGATAAGGAAACTTTATTTGATGCGATTGATCAGGTGAAATTATGTTTACCAGTCTTTAGTGATATGATCAACACAATGAAAGTGAATAAACAACGTATGCAAGAATGTGCAGCTAAAGGATTTATTAATGCAACGGATTGTGCAGATTATCTTGTGAAAAAAGGAAAAGCTTTTAGAGATGCTTACAAAACAACAGGAGAGCTTGTTGCTTATTGTATTGATCATGATGAAGTTCTTGAAACTCTTCCACTTGATATCTATAAGTCTTTTGATGAAGTTTTTGAAAAAGATGTTTATCAGGCTATATCACTTTTAACTTGTGTTGAAAATAGACTTGTTGATGGAGGACCTGCTCCTCAAACATGCCAAAAAGCCATCGCAAGAATGGAAAAACAATTGGAGGCGTTGAATCATGGTTAAAGTAGGAATTATCGGTGCTAGTGGATATGCTGGGGCAGAGTTATATCGTTTGTTGTTGAATCATCCACATGTTGAAATTGTTGCAATCAGCTCTCAAAGTTATGAAGGAAAGATGATTTCAGATTTATATCCATCATTTTATGGAGTTTTTGATATGACATTCACGAATGATCAGGAAGTCATTGAAAAAGCTGATATGATTTTTGCATCATTGCCTCATGGTCTCAGTGAAAAATATGCCAAACAATGTGATGAACAAGGAAAGAAGTTTATAGATTTAGGTGCAGATTTTCGTTTGGATCAAGAAAAAGATTATCAACAATGGTATCAACATGATTATCAATATCCACAATTACATGAAAAACAGGTTTATGGTTTAAGTGAAGTCAATCGTGAACAGATTAAACAGGCATCAATTATCGGAAATCCAGGATGTTATCCAACATCCATTACTTTAGGGTTATATCCATTATTAAAAAATCATATGCAAAAAGATGAAAAGATTATCATTGATTCTAAATCTGGAACAACAGGAGCTGGAAAGTCTTTAACAGAAGATACCCATTTTCCTAAATGTAATGAATCATTTCATCCATATAAAATAGCAAGTCATCGTCATACACCAGAAATTGAACAGGAATTATCAAAGATGGCTCATCAGGCTGTTCATGTCATGTTTACACCACATCTATTACCTGTTAATCGTGGGATTATTTCAACAATATATGTTCCATTAAAAGATAATGTTGATTTTGATGATGTTTATGATATCTATCAAAAGATTTATCAGGATGAGTATTTTGTAAGAGTTTTGCCAAAAGGACAAGTGGCTGATTTAAAATTTGTTCAATACTCTAACTTCTGTGATATATCTTTACATTATGATGAGAGATATCATCAGCTGATTGTTGTTTCAACAATAGATAATATGGTGAAAGGGGCAGCTGGACAAGCTATCCAAAATATGAATTTGATGTATGGTTTTGATGAAAAAGAAGGATTAATGATGGTACCAGCATCATTTTAAGGGGGAAAAATATGTTCAAAGATATAGATGGAGGTGTGTGTGCACCTATTGGTTTTCAGGCGGCAGGAATACACTGTGGTATTAGAAAAAATAAAAATAAAAAAGATTTAGCTTTAATTGTCAGTGATGTTATGAGTCATTGTGCCAGCACATATACTCAAAATAAGGTGAAAGGAGCACCTATTTATGTCACACAACAACACTTACAAAATCATGAAGCACAGGCTATTATCTGTAATAGTGGTAATGCCAATACATGCAATCCTGATGGCATTGAAATAGCAGATCAAATTTGTCAATTATGTGGAAATGAACTTCATATTGATGCAAATGACATTGTTGTGGCATCTACCGGAGTCATTGGCCAGCCTTTAAGTCTGACACCTTTTCAAAATCATATGTCAGATTTGATCAATGCTTTATCAACGAAGGGAAGTCAGGATGCCTGTGAAGGTATTATGACAACAGATACTGTGAAAAAAGAATATGCGGTTGAATTTGAACTTGATGGCAAGACTTGTCATATTGGAGCAATCGCAAAGGGTAGTGGGATGATTCACCCTAACATGGCTACAATGTTAGCCTTTGTGACAAGTGATGTTGCGATTTCTAAAGACATGTTAAATGAGGTTATTCATGAAGTTGTTGATGATACATTTAATATGGTGAGTGTTGATGGGGATACTTCTACTAATGATATGTTGACATTAATGTGTAATGGTCTAGCTCAAAATAATGAAATTACACAAAAAGATGAAAACTATCAGTGCTTTAAAAAAGCATTGATGTATATTTGTACATGTTTATCTCAAGCTATTGCGAAAGATGGTGAAGGAGCAACAAAACTTTTAACTTGTAGTGTTTTACATGCAAAGACAAAAAAGGATGCGAAGATTGTTGCTAAATCTGTTATTACAAGTTCACTTTTGAAAGCTGCTATGTTTGGTGAAGATGCAAATTGGGGACGTATCTTATGTGCTATTGGTTATAGTGATGCTGATTATGATATTCAAAAAATTGATGTTGATTTTAAAAGTAAAAAGGGGAAAATTTGTGTTTGTCAAAATGGTGGTGGATATCCTTTTAGTGAGGAAGAAGCTGCTCATATCTTAAGTGAAGATGAGATAGAAATAATCATAGATTTACATGATGGAGATGATCAGGCAACTGCCTGGGGATGTGATTTAACTTATGACTATGTCAAAATTAACGGCGATTATCGCACATAAAGGGGAATAATTATGAATCAAAACGCAGTGATTAAAGCAGAAATTTTATCTCAGGCATTACCATATATTCAAAAATATCATGATAAAGTTGTTGTGATTAAATATGGTGGCAATGCCATGATTAATGAAGAATTAAAGATGAATGTGATTCAGGATGTCGTGTTATTATCAGAAATTGGGATTAAAGTCATTCTGGTACATGGTGGTGGACCAGAAATTAATCAGACATTAAAGAAGATGAATATTGAATCTCAGTTTATTCATGGTTTAAGATATACGGATGATGAAACAATGAATGTTGTGCAAATGGTTTTAGCTGGTAAAACAAATAAAGATCTTGTAAAATTAATTATGCAAAAAGGTGGTAATGCAGTAGGAATCAGTGGTATTGATAACCAGCTAATAGTTGCGAAAAAACATGAATCTCAAGATGATTTGGGATATGTAGGGGATATTGTCAAAATTAATGCTCATATCATTATAGATTTATTAGATAAAGGCTATATTCCAGTTGTTTCAAGTGTGGGGACTGATGAAACAGGACAGACTTATAATATTAATGCTGATACGGCAGCTGCTGAAATTGCAGCCCAAATCCAAGCAGAGAATATGATTTTGGTGAGTGATATACCAGGATTATTAATGGATAAAGATGATGAATCAACATTGATTCCTTTGGTTCATGTCTATGAAGTGAAAGGATTAACAGATAAAGGGATTATTAGTGGTGGTATGATTCCTAAAGTAGAATGTTGTGTGAGGGCCATTCGCGAAAATGTAAAAAAAGCAGTGATTATTGATGGTCGTATTCCTCATTCTATTTTAATTGAAATGTTATCTAAAGATGGTATTGGAACAATGTTTACAAGATAGGAGGATTATATGGTCAATTTAAAAAATAGAAGCTTTTTAACATTAAAAGATTATTCTAAAGAAGAAATTCGTTATTTATTAGATATGGCACATCGTTTAAAAAAGGCAAAGAAAAATGGAAGAGTTGGAACAGCATTAAAAGGAAAAAATGTAGTCTTATTATTTGAAAAAACATCAACACGTACACGTTGTGCCTTTGAAGTTGCCACTTTAGATGAAGGTGGACATGTGACTTTTTTAAGCAATTCACAAATGGGGAAAAAAGAATCTTTAGAAGACACAGCGAAAGTTTTAGGAAGAATGTATGATGGTATAGAATTTAGAGGATTTGAACAAAAGACTGTTGAAGATTTAGCCAAATACTCAGGTGTCCCTGTATGGAATGGATTAACGGATGTTGATCATCCAACTCAGACATTGGCTGATTTTATGACTATTGAAGAACATTTAAATAAACCATTAGAAGAAGTCAAATTTGTTTTTACAGGAGATATTAGAAATAATGTCTGTTATGGGCTGATGTATGGTGCAATGAAAATGGGAATGCATTTTGTATGTTTAGGACCCAAAGATTTACAAATTGATCCTGAAGTTTTAGCGTATTGTCAACAGGAAGCACAAAAATCAGGTGGAAAAATTGAGGTTTTAGATAATGTTGATGAAGCGGTGAAAGATGCTGATGTCATTTATACAGATATTTGGGTTAGCATGGGAGAAGATGAATCTTTATATGAACCAAGAGTCAAAATGTTATCACCTTATAAAGTGACAACAGAAATGATGAAAAAAACGGGAAAAGAGTCTACACTTTTTATGCATTGTTTACCATCATTTCATGACTTTGAAACAGAAGTCGCTAAGGCTAAATATGAACAGGGAATTGATATTAGAGAAGTTGAAGATGAAGTTTTCAGATCATCACAATCTGTTGTTTTTGATGAAGCTGAAAATAGAATGCATACAATTAAAGCTGTCATGGTAGCCACAATTGGTAATTATTAGAAAAAGAAACTGTTAATTTCTAAACTGATTAACAGTTTTTTCATATATTATCCACATCAAAGACTTATAATCATAGTGTATAAAAGATGGGAGAATAAAAAAATGAAAAAATTATTGTTAGTATGACTTGTTGTTTGTTTAAGTGGGTGTACACAAACAATTCAAAATGATCAGTTAAAAAATAGTCAATCAATCAAACAAGATGACAAACAAAAAGTTGTAGAAGATGAAAAAATAAAACAGCTTATGGATGGGATAAAACAGACAATGCTGAAGAGATATATCAGGAGTTAACAAATAAAAAAGTGGTTCATGAAATAGATGATATTATCACAATTGGCAATGATCAAAATAACCCTACTTTACGCTTGGATTTTGCTTATCAGGATGGTCAATTGGTTCAATTTGTTAATAAGGAATATGGTTTTTTAGATACATTACCAACACGTATGACAAGTGAACAACAAGCCAAAGAAACAGCAAAGACTTTTGCGAAAGTTTTCTTGAATCAAGATGTCAAGTTACAAAAAACAACAGCTTTAAGTGGCTATGACACTGACCAATTTATAACATTTGAAGACGAAGATCATCACACATATCTTGTGGCATTAAATATTAATGTTTTATTGAAATATAATGAAAGTTCATGATAAAGGAAACTTATTATATTTTTAGTATTGATAGTCAAGAAAATCTATGAATAGATTTAGCATAATGTTACATTTTTGTAATGTTGTGCTTTTTTCTTTTCGTGAAGATTTGAAAAATATATAATATTTTTAAGAGGTGATGGAAATGGAAAAAATGCACATCATGATTGTAGAAGATGATGAAACACTTGCTAGAGAAATAAAAGATTTTTTGATGAGATGGGGATATTATGCTGTTATCGCAACACATTTTGAAAATATTGTTGAAGATTTTTATAATTATAAACCTCATCTTATTTTAATGGATATTAATTTACCGTATTATGATGGTTTTTACTGGTGTACACAAATTAGAAATACATCACAAGTTCCTTTGATTTTTATAAGCAGTCGTAATGATGATCATGATAAAATCAGAGCCATTCTTCAAGGTGGGGATGATTATGTCGATAAGCCATTTCATTTGGAATTGTTGAAGGCTAAGATTGAAGCTATTTTAAGAAGAACATATCAATATAAAGTTAAAGATCAAATGAGAATCAATGCCGATATTTATTATGATAAAACAAAGGGCAGCTTGTTTTATCATGAACATAAGATTCATCTGACAAAATCAGAAAGTCAGATAGTTTGTCTTTTATTAGAATCTCAAGGAGCCATAGTCACAAGACAGGCATTAATGGAAGCGTTGTGGAATACCGATGAATTTATTTCAGATAATTCTTTAACAGTGCTTATTTCCAGATTGCGTACAAAATTAAAAGATGAATGTCATCAGGATATTATTTGTACAAAGAAAGGACAGGGATATTATATATCATGATTTATTTACGAAAATATAGTTGCTATATCCTTGTCATAACATTGATTATATTGGCTTATAATCTCTATTTTATTTATCTTGTTCCTAGAGCTAATACACAATATCTGATTTATTTTGATGTTGTTGTAGGGGTATGTCTTCTTTCTTTCATTTTTTTAGACTTTATGCATGAAAAAAACCGTTTAGATAAGAAAAAGGATTATTTACAATCAACAGAAGTCATTTGTTTTGAGTTTGATCATTTTGATAATATTGATATTGCCTATCACGATGTTCATGTTCTTCAAAAGCAGCTAGATGAAATATATCAAGTCAATAATGATTTACAGGATTATATGACAAAATGGTGCCATGAAATTAAAATTCCATTATCAGCTAGTTTATTGATCAATCAGAAAAATACAGATTATCAACAAAAACAAAATATGCAGGAACAGTTAGAAAAAATGAACCAGTATCTTAATCAAATCATGGTGGTGAGTCGTATTCAAAGTCAGATTCATGATATATACATTAAACCTGTTTCATTAAAAGACAGTGTTTATCAATCCATCAAGAATAATCAATTCTTTTTGATTAATAAGCATTTTGAAATGGATGTAAATGTAGAAGATTTACAGATATATAGTGATAAAACATGGCTCATCTATGTCTTAGATCAGATTATCAACAATGCCATTAAATATGCCAAAGAGTCACCTCAATTAAAAATCTGGAGTGAACATCATGAAGAGCAGATCAATTTATATATTGAAGACAATGGAGAAGGTATTCAATCACAAGATTTGCCTAGAATTTTTGAAAAAGGATTTACTGGTCAAAATCATCATAATGGACAATATAAATCTACTGGAATGGGATTATATATGGTGGAAAAAGTCATTTCTCAATTAGGACATTCTATTGAAGTAGATAGTGCTTTTCAAGAGTTTACCCGTGTTCATATAACATTTCGGGATCAAAGAGATTATTTTTATCGCTAACCTTTCAGTCAATGTAAGATATAAATAGATATTGTTATCAAGATGTAAGGATTTCTCATCAATGATATCTTAAAATGGAAAGTGTTAGGAGGAATGATTTATGGATAAGAAAAAAGTTGTTGAAATCAAAGGATTAGTCAAAAACTATGGAACAAGAGGTTTTCAAACAAGAGTCTTAAAAGGTATTGATTTAACCATTTATGAAAATGATTTTATTGCGATTATGGGACCGAGTGGAAGTGGAAAGACAACGTTGTTGAATATTTTATCAACGATTGATAAACCGACACAAGGAACAGTTCTATTGGATGGTAAAGATGTTACAAAGTTAAAAAATAAAGAATTATCTCAGATACGAAGAGATAAGATTGGTTTTATTTTTCAAGATTATAATTTGTTGGATACAATGACTTTACAAGATAATATTTCCTTGCCATTATCATTAAATGGTGTTTCTTCTCAGGAATGTATATCAAAATGCCAGGCTTTAGCACAGGTTTTTGGATTAAAGGAGCATTTAAAGAAATATCCTTACCAATTATCAGGCGGACAAAAACAAAGAGGAGCCACTTGTCGTGCATTAATCAGTGAACCTGAAATCATATTTGCAGATGAACCAACGGGCGCTCTCGATTCAAAATCAAGCCGTGATTTACTGGAACGTCTTAAAATGGTCAATGATGAAGGAAAAGCGACTATCTTAATGGTGACACATGATGCTTTAAGTGCTTCGTATGCTAAAGATGTCTATATTTTAAGTGATGGTATGATGAAATGTCGTTTAACGCGAGGAGATTCTCGTAAAGAATTTTATGATCGTATCATTGATATGCAAGTGTCTATGGGAAGTGATTTTTCATGAGTTTAGCCAAATTATCCATCATGAACTTCAAAGCAAGTTTTAAAAACTATGTTTCACTGATTATATCATTAGCTTTTACAGTTCTTATTATTTTTAATTTCTTTAATCTTATGGATTCTTCTATTATGGAATCATTAGGAAAAATAAATAGTCAAAATATAAAGATTGTCATTCAATGTGTGATTGTTGTTTTAAGCTGTTTTATGTTTTTCTTTATCTGGTATGCTACAAACGTTTTTTTAACCAAACGTAAAAAAGAAATTGGTGTCTATGTGTTTATGGGACTCACAAATCAAAGAATTGGAAAACTTTATATGTTGGAAACAATGCTGATTGGTCTTGTTGCTTTGGTTATGGGAATCGGTTTTGGCATTTTAATATCTCAGTTGTTTACAATGACTTTAGTAACGATTTCTGATATCGAAGTCAATCTTTCTTTTGAAATTTCATTGTCAGCCATTTTATGGAGCAGTTTGATTTACTTTATTGTTTATATGATTTTTGTTTTCAAAGGATATATCAATTTAGTAAGAAGCAGTGTTTTAGATATGGTCAGTGCCAATCGTCAAAATGAATATGTGAAACAAAATAAAGTGATTCTCTTTTTAAAAGCCATACTTGGAATTATCATTCTGGTTTTAGGATATTATTATGCCATTAAAGAAGGTGGCATGGAAACAATGGCTAATGCCTTATTAGCAGTTATTTTGGTCATCATTGGTGTCTATTTGCTCTTTGGTGGTTTCATTCCATTGATTTATCAGACATTGGCTTCCAATAAAAGATTTCTATACAAGAAACAAAGAACCTTATGGATCAATCAGATTATCTTTCGTATGAAGAAAAATTATCGTACTTATGCGATTGTAACAGTATTAATGATATGTGCCCTCACAGCATTAGCTACAGGTGTGGCTATGCATGAACGTTGTCAGATGATACATGATTTTGAAAATGTCTATACGTATCAGATTTTTTCTCAACAGGCTAATCTCCAAAATGAATTTATGCGAGTGATAGAAGAACATAATGATGTGCAGTATAGTTCCTATATTGAAATGTTGCAGATTGAAGGGAGTTATGCCAGTACAACCCATCAAAAGAATACATTTGCTTTGATTCCTTATTCTCAACTCAAAAAATTAGCCCAGGATTCTCATCAGGCATTTGAACTTAAACAGCCACAAAATGATGAAGTGATTGATTTAGCTCATCAATATATCCTTTCATTAATTACAACTGATGAATTAGAAGATGTACAGATACAAAATCAAGTCTATGATACAATTCAAAGAACAACTGTCCCTTATTTAGGGTATTTACAGGAACAGGTTTCTTTCTATTGTGTCAGTGATGACGAATATGAAAGATTAAAATCTGCAGGAGCATCTTTATATGTCTATAATTATAAAATTGAAAATACCAAAATGTTAAATGCATCTGTTGATGATATTCAACAACATCAGGATTGTGTAGGTCTCATTAAAATTGATCCTCAAAATGATTCTACGCAATGGATTCAAATGCTTTATCCTGTTTGTATCTTTATGTTTATGGTCTTTATTTTTGCGAGTGGAAGTATCATTTTTATGAAACTTTATAATGATGCTTTTGAAGAAAAAGAACGTTATCGTGTTCTAAGAAAAATAGGGATTAGTACAAAAACATTAAAAGCAGGTGTGCAAAAAGAATTGTTATTGACATATATTGTCCCATTTTTACTTATGAGTCTTTCTTCTTATTTTTCAGTGCATGCATTGGCAAATATGATGCAGACAGATCTGTTATCAGTCAATATATTGAGTGTAGGCGTCATTGCTATATTCTTTGTTGTATGTTATGGCTTATCAGTTGTTATATACAGTCAAAATGCAGGTATTTATGAAAAAGGATTCTAGTATCTCATCTAGAATCTTTTTTATTCAAAATATAAAACCATATCATACCAAGTTTCATTCGCAAGTGTTGATTGAGATAGACCAAGATTCATAAATCCAAACTTTTCATAATAATGAATGAGTTCCTCTTTACAAGTTAAAATACAACCTTTGCGATTTTGTTTTCTTGCATCCTCAATCAGCTGATACATCAGCTTTGAAGCATAATCATGATTTTGGTGCTTTAATGATGTATTGACACCTAAAATAGCTTGCCACTTTCCATTTTCATTATGAATACGAGGATCATGAAACATAACATCCTGAATGCGAGAATGATCAGTCACAGGACCATTGATAAAAGCAAGGATTTCTTTTTGCTCTTCCATAATCCAAAAGTGTTGAGGATATGTTTCTCATCTGTGTTTGTATTCAATTTCTGATATTCTTTCTTCAGGCGGATAACACTCATTACATATTTGCACAAGCATAGATAAATCTTCTAGACGAGCATGACGTATCATCATAAAGTTTCTCCTCATATTTAATAGATTGATATTGATTATAAAGTGTTAACTTTATTTTGAAAATATATATGGCATATAAAAAAATAAAATCTAAAGCTATATGTTTTGATAAAAAAATAGTATGATAATCATAGAGGTGAAATAGGATGGAAAAAAGGAAGTTTGAAAAATTAGGGATTGAATCATCGTTACTAGGTTTTGGATGCATGCGTTTTCCTTTAGATGAAAATGGGAATATTGAAGAAAAAGAAGCTGAACAGATGCTAGATATGGCGATTGCAAATGGAGTCACTTATATTGATACAGCATATCCATATCATAATGGAGATAGTGAACCATTTGTTGGGAAAGTCTTGAAAAAATATGATAGACATCAATATACATTAGCGACAAAATTGCCAATCTGGAATGTCAATAGTCAACAGGAAGCCAGAGAAATCTTTGAATCACAACTACAAAGATTAGATGTGGAATATGTAGATTTTTATTTGTTGCACGCTTTAGATGAAAAGAAATGGGAAAAAGTATTAGAATATCATATTATTGAATTATGTGAACAATTAAGACAGGAAGGAAAAATTAAATATTTAGGATTTAGTTTCCATGATGAATATCCTGTTTTTGAAAAAATATTAAAAGCTCATGATTGGGATTTTTGTCAGTTACAGTTAAATTATATGGATATGAATATCCAAGCTGGACAAAAGGGTGTTGATTTAGCCAACCAATTAGGAGTACCTATTGTTGTTATGGAGCCTATTAAGGGTGGAAGTTTGGCTACTTTACCACAAGATGTGACACAAATGTTTAAGGATTATGATGCAAACAGAACTTTAGCATCTTGGGCATTAAGATATGTAGGAACTTTGCCTGGTGTAAAAGTCATCTTAAGTGGGATGTCAACATTATCACAGGTTGAAGATAATTTAAAAACTTTTGAAGATTATCAGAATTTAAATGATGAAGAAATGAATATCGTTCAAAAAGTTGCAGATACATTACATGCTCGTACAAGAAATGGATGTACAGGTTGTGGATACTGTATGCCTTGTCCTTTTGGTGTTGATATACCTGCTAACTTTAGATATTGGAATAATTGTTTTGTTTATGATGATGAAAAATTATTTAAAGGAAAATATGAGAAAATGGAAGATCAGGCTAAGGCCAGTCATTGTCAGCAATGTGGAGCATGTGAAAGAATGTGTCCACAACAATTACCAATTCGAGAGGATTTAAAACGTGTTGTACAAGATTTTGAGAGATAATCCATCTCTCTTTTTTTTATATCGGAAAGATGATAAAATGAATATACTGAAGGGAGAAGGTATTATGACGAAAAAGAAATGGATCATATTGATTTTATCCATTATGATTGTCGTTGCAGGAGGAATTGGTGGATATATCTGGTATCAAAATGATCAAAAACAAAAAATATTAGATTCTATTCAACTGACTTTTACTGATCAGACAGTTATAGAATATGGGACTAACTGTCAGGCAGAGGAATTGGTTGCTAAACAAAGTGGACAATTATCAGCTCCTCAAATAGATACAATGACAATAGGAAAGCAGACTTTAGAATATAAAGTTTCTAAAGGTGAATTAAGTAAAACATTTTCACATGAAATAGAAGTGAAGGATACACAGTTGCCAGAAATTAAATTGACAAAAGAGTCTGTAACACTTGATTATGGTGATCAATTTGATATGAAAAAATATATTGAATCGGTGAGGGATAAAGTAGATGGCGATTTAACATATGTCAGCCAAGATAAAGTTAAAGATGATCAAAATAACTACTATACATATGAAAGTAATGTCAATACAAAGAAGGCTGGAACATATAAAGTTGTTTTGAAAGCAGTCGATAAAAATCAAAACAAAGCTGAAAAAACATTGAAAGTGACAGTAAAAGAGGAAGTTAAACAAGAAGTAATAAAACCTCAAAGTTCATCATCAACAACCTCATCTTCTTCATCTTCATCAAAACAATATGTCGCTTCACCCAATAATAAAGTGATTGTGATTGATCCGGGACATCAGGGACAGGGGAACAGCTCTTTAGAACCTATTGGTCCAGGAGCATCAACAAAGAAAGCAAAGGTTGCTGGTGGAGCAACAGGAACATCAACAGGTATTCCTGAATCTCAGACAACATTAGCAATTGGTCTCAAATTAAGAAATGAATTACAAAGTAGAGGCTATACTGTTATTATGACAAGAACAAGTCAAGGTGTTAATATTTCTAATAAAGAGCGTGCTATGATTGGTAATAACAATAATGCTGCAGCAGTGATTCATTTACATTGTGATGGAGCTGGATCAAGTGCCAGAGGAGCACATACGATTGCACCTGCAAGTGATAATCCTTATTGTTCATCTATTTATAGTGCTTCATCAAGACTAGCCCAAAATGTGATTAGCTCTTATTGTGCCAAGACAGGAATTAAAAGTCGTGGAGTGTCTTATCGTAATGATTTGTCTGGATTAAATTGGAGTGAAGTCCCAGCTATTTATATTGAAATGGGGTTTATTACGAATCCAACAGAAGATCAACTTTTAAATGATGATGCTTTTCAAACAAAATGTGCACAAGGTATTGCTGATGGAATAGATGCTTATTTTTAAGGAGGGTATATGAAACGTTATCGTTCAAAGATAGGTATAATGTGGATTATAGCTATCGCTGTTATTGTATGGTGCAATTATATGTTACTAAAGCCAGTTACATGGCGATTAGATGATTGGGGTATGTGGTTAACATTACTCATTTTCATTCCTATTGATGTTTTATTTGTGATATGTACTTTTTGGACATATTATGAGTTTCATGATGATTATTTGGAAGTCAGAAATGGTTATTTCTTTCATGAGGATATTCCATACTATGATATTCGTTCTTTTAAAGAAACGCATAATCCACTGGGTTCCTGTGGTTTATCACTTGATCGTCTTGATATCATATATAAAGCACAAAAGGGAAGAAATGGAAATAGTGAAGTCTTGATTTCACCAGTTAAAAAGCAGGAGTTTATTCAAGAATTAGAAAAACGTAGTCGAATCTTTTTATCAAAATAGTCATGAAGAAAAATGACTATTTTTTAGTTGCGATAAAAAAGTCGTAAAATAATAAAAAGTTTGTAGACTTTTTTTATGAAATTGATTAGAATAGGGATGTAAATTAGAAGACAAAGGAGATAGGAACAGTATGAGTGGTTTTTTTGGGGTAGCGTCACAAAATGATTGTGTCATGGATTTGTTTTTTGGAGTAGATTATCATTCACATTTAGGAACAAGAAGAGGTGGTATGGCCGTTTATGGAAAGGATGGTTTTCAACGTTCTATACATAATATAGAAAATTCACCTTTTAGAACAAAGTTTGAAAAAGATGTTGAAGAATTTGCTGGAAATATTGGAATTGGATGTATTTCTGATAGTGAGGCACAGCCATTGTTGGTGAATTCGCATTTAGGATCATTTGCGATTACAACAGTTGGAAGAATTAATAATTTAGATGAATTAAGAACATTATGCTTTGAACAGGGAAAGACACATTTCTTGGAAATGAGCGGGGGAGAAATCAATCCAACAGAAATGGTGGCTGCATTAATTAATCAAAAAGAGTCAATTGTGGAAGGAATTCAACATGCTCAAAAATTAGTCAAAGGATCAATGAGTATATTGGTAATGACGAATGAAGGGATTTATTGTGCAAGAGATAAATTAGGAAGAACGCCTGTTATTATTGGAAGAAAAGATGATGCTTATTGTGTCACTTTTGAAAGTTCTGCTTTCTTAAATCTTGGTTATCATCATTATAAAGATTTAGGATCAGGAGAAATTGGTTTTATTTATCCTCATGGATTTACACAAAAAGTCAAACCAAATGATCAAATGAAAATTTGTTCATTCTTATGGGTTTATTATGGATATCCAACTTCTACATATGAAGGTGTGAATGTTGAAAAAATGCGTTATGATTGTGGAAGTATGCTCGCAAAACGTGATCAGGGAACAGTGACACCTGATAGTGTAGCTGGTGTACCAGATTCAGGATTGGCGCATGCAATTGGATATGCTAATGAATCTGGAATTCCATTTGCAAGACCATTTATTAAATATACACCAACTTGGCCACGTTCATTTATGCCACAAAGTCAAGGTCAAAGAAATTTAATCGCAAAAATGAAACTCATTCCTGTAAAAGAATTAATTAAAAATAAAAGTTTATTATTGATTGATGACTCTATTGTCAGAGGAACACAATTAAGAGAAACAACAGAGTTTTTATATCAATCTGGAGCTAAAGAAGTTCATGTGAGACCAGCCTGTCCACCTATCTTATATGGATGTAAATACTTGAATTTCTCACGTTCTAATTCAGAATTAGATTTGATTACACGCCGTGTGATTAAAGATTTAGAACAAGGTGATGTCACTGATGAAATATTAGCTGAATATGCAAATCCTGATAGTGAAAAATATCAACAAATGTTAGATGAAATCTGTAAGAGATTGAAATTCACTTCTTTAAGATATCATCGTTTAGATGATTTGATTGAATCTATTGGTATTGAACCTTGTAAGTTATGTACTTATTGTTGGGATGGAAAAGAATAAAAGTGATTAGAGCGTATGCTTTAATCACTTTTATTTGATTATTTTCAAAATATAATATATAAAGAATAAAGAGGTGAAACGATGATTACATTTGAGAATATAACACAAACAAAATCAGTTTATACACATTTTTTACCCATTTTATTAATTCCTCTGATAACGCCCTATTTAAAAAAAGCAGACATTCCATTTGAAACACTTGGATTAGAAGATTGAACTGTTGATCATCAATTGACTGGTGAAATTCAACCAATATATAAAAAAATGTAGAAGACGCAAGAGAAAAATATAGAGATGCAGGATATCAAAATGTAAGATGCATAGGTGCGATTATAACGCGTATATCTCCTGATGATTTTTATGCTATGTCACTTCAATTCTTTGGTGATACAATGGATTGGGATTTTGCTAGAGAACAACGTTTGGCTAAGGAAAAATCTGATGCATTTTATGAATCTTCTTATAAAGATTGGCTTCCAGAAGGAACGTTACCAGTTTGTGACAATAAAAATAAATAAAAATTGTCAAATGATAAGATGTTTGATATAGTTTGGATGTATGAAATTAAAGGAGAAATACATGGATAGAACAAAACAGATTGAACAAAGTATTATAAAGAAATATCGCAAACCCATATGGAGAAAATTTGTGAAGGCTATTCAGACATATGATCTTATTCAACCAGGTGATAATATTGCAGTGTGCATTTCTGGGGGAAAAGATTCTATGTTAATGGCTAAGTTATTACAGGAAATTAAACGTCATGGACAGTTTGATTTTGGATTGGTTTTCTTATCAATGGATCCAGGATATAATGAAAAAAATCGTAAAAAGATTGAAGAGAACGCAAAAATTATGGGAATACCTGTTCAGTTTTTTGAATCAGATATTTTCAAGGTTGTTACAAATATCGAAAAATCACCATGTTATTTATGCGCAAGAATGCGACGTGGTTTTTTATATGCGAAAGCTAAAGAGTTAGGATGCAATAAAATAGCATTAGGACATCATTTTGATGATGTCATTGAAACAATCCTTATGGGAATGTTTTATGGTTCGCAAATACAAACAATGATGCCTAAGTTACATAGTACAAACTTTGAAGGAATGGAATTAATTAGACCGATGTATTTAATAGAAGAAAAAGATATTATCAATTGGTGTAAATATAATGATTTGTCTTTTATTCAATGTGCCTGCCGTTTTACTGAAGAAATGGAAGAATTAGGGGAAGTGCATCATACTTCTAAACGAGAAGAAATGAAAAATTTATTAAAATATTTAGAAACAATGAATCCTAATGTGAAAAAGAATGTTTTTAAAAGTGTAGAAAATGTGAATTTGGCAACCATTATTTCATATAGCGATGAATCAGGAAGACATCATTTTTTAGATGATTATGACAAAGGAGAATAAAATGTTTTCAAGATTTGAATTATTAGTAGGAGAAGATAATATCCAAAAGTTAAATCAGGCTCATGTCATTGTATTTGGCGTTGGTGGTGTTGGTGGATATGTTGTTGAAGCACTGGTAAGAAGTGGTATTGGACATATCACGATTGTGGATAATGATGTTATTTCTTTGTCGAATTTAAATCGTCAAATTATCGCAACACAGGAAACCATTGGTCAAAAGAAAGTTGATGTGATGAAAAAAAGAATATTATCAATTCATCCTGAGTGTGAGGTGACAACATTGGATATGTTTTATTTACCTGAAACAGCTGATCAAATTGATTTATCACAATACGATTATGTGGTAGATGCCATAGATACAATCACTTCTAAAATAGAATTGGCTGTTCGTTGCGACCAAAAAATACCTTTGATCAGTTCAATGGGAACAGGAAATAAAATGAATCCAGCATTATTACAAGTTAGTGATATTTATAAAACATCTGTTTGTCCACTTGCTAAGGTGATGCGTAGAGAATTGAAGAAACGTCGTGTCAAACACTTAAAAGTTGTTTATTCTCAAGAATTACCAATGAAATCTTTTGCATCAGATGAAATAACCCATAAAAGAACTATCCCAGGAAGTACAGCTTTTGTACCCTCTAGTGCGGGACTTTTAATTGCCAGTGAAGTTGTTAAAGATTTGTTGAAATAAACAAATCTTTTTTCACATTTATGGATTATTGACATATGTTAAATTGAGGTGTAAAACATGCGTGAACAACTTCAATCTTATATTTATACAGAAAAATTTTTAGCTCAACTTTATCGTCGAGCAGCAGCTTTAGCTTCATCACAGGAAGAAAAAAATGCATTATTGGCTTTTGCTCAAAATGCTGAAACAAATGCCAATTACTTGAATTATTTTTATAAGTTAGAATATGGTGTTAACTTTGATCCAATGGTCCCAGAGATTAATTTACAGGGAGGATACAGGGCAGTATTAAATGAAATATTGAAACTTGAAATCAGTTCTTATCTTGAATATCGTAAACTCACATACAATCAAAGTAACAATGAGTTTAGAGAAACAGTGAGAGCTATTTCTGATACAAAGCTTGGACATATTTTAACAGTTTTAGCAATTATTACGAATTTGAATACTCCACAGACCAATGGCTAACAGTTTTGTTAGTCATTTTTGTATTCTTTTAGAAATATTGACTAAATATTTTCTTTATTTTTGAAAAGTGATATACTAAGCTTACAAAGGAGGAGAAGATATGGGAGTCGTATATACGAATCGTAATCGAAAGAAATATATTGCTATTGGAGGTCTTGTAGCGATTGTTGTGATTGTGGCAGTAGTGTTATTCTTTTTATTATCAGGGAATAATAATGAATCCACATTAAAGAACTTTTATGCACAAATATCTGAAAAGAAATATGAAGATATGTACAATAGTCTAAGTAGCGAATCACAGAAATCTTATGATCAGCAAACATTTGTGGAAAGAAATCAGAATATTTATGAAGGTATTGAAGCAAGTAATTTTCAAATTGAAGTTACAGATGAAACTGATAATGAATTAACGTATAATGTGAAAATGAATACAATTGCTGGAGAAGTTACTTTTGAAAATAAAACAACGATTGAAGATGGAAAAATTGTGTGGGATGATTCATTTATTTTTCCAGATTTAACACAAAATGATAGAGTGAGAGTTTCAGAAGATGAAGCAATCAGAGGACAAATTTTAGATCGTAATGGAAAAATGTTGGCAGGACAAGGAGAAGCTTATTCTGTTGGTTTAGTAAGAGGTAAACTGAATGGTGAAAATGATTACGACCAACTGGCTGAGTTGTTAGGTTTAACAAAAGAAAGCATTCAAAAAACAATGAGTGCATCATGGATTCAAGATGATTCTTTTGTTCCATTAACAACAATTCCATCAACAGATACACAGTTAGAAAACCAATTACTACAAATTCCAGGAGTACAGCTCAATACAGTTGAAGTTCGTACTTATCCATATGGTGAAGTGACATCACACTTAACTGGATATATGCAACAGGTGACTGCTGAAGATTTAGAAAAACATCAAGGTGAAGGTTATACAGAAACATCAATGATTGGAAGAAGCGGTATTGAAGCAGCATATGAAAAACAGTTAAAAGGAACGAATGGGGCAACAATTTCTATTGTTGATGAGAATGGAAGTACAAAGAGTACAGTTGCTACGCAGGAAAAACAGGATGGACAGGATATCACATTAACGATTGATATTGATTTACAAAGAGATTTATATAATGCGTTTGATGAAGATCAAAGTGCATCAGTTGCGATGAATCCAACAAATGGTGAAGTTTTGGCTTTAGTCAGCACACCATCTTTTGACAGCAATGATTTTATTTATGGTTTTTCAACGGAAGAATGGGATGATTTAAACAATGATGAAGATCAACCATTAACAAATCGTTTTAGAGCAACTTGGGTGCCTGGTTCAACAATGAAGGCTATAACAGCAGCCATTGGATTGGAAACTGATTCTTTAGATGCATCTAAAGATTTTGGAGCTGAAATGAAATGGCAAAAAGATTCTAGTTGGGGAGATTATTTTGTCACAACTTTACATGCACCAAATCCAAATAATTTAAGAAATGCTTTAATTTATTCTGATAATGTTTATTTTGCGAAAGCAGCATTAGAAATTGGAAAAGATAATCTTGAAAAAGGATATAAATCTTTAATGATTGGAGAAGATATTCCTTTTGAATTGGCTCTTACAAAATCACAATATACAAGTGATTCATTTGATGATGAAATACTAATTGCAGATAGTGGATATGGACAAGGACAGATTCTTATGAATCCAGTTCAAATGACATCTATTTATAGTTCTTTTATGAATGATGGTAAAATGATGACACCACATGTTGTGAAATCAACAGAAACATCAGTTTGGGCAGAACCATTTTCTAAAGAAACAACGGATGAAATTAAATCTGATTTGATTCAAGTTGTTGAAGACAATAATGGAACTGCACATGCTTTAAATAACAGTCAATATCAGTTAGCCGCAAAAACAGGAACTGGAGAGATTAAAGATTCACAAGATGATACAACAGGAACAGAGCTTGGATGGTTATCTGTTGCTTCTACTGATTCATCAAAACCAATTGTCATTACAACAATGGTAGAAGATGTCAAAGGTCGTGGTGGAAGTAATTATGTTGTTAATGGTGTTAAACAGCCACTTATGTCATATTTACAAAAATAACGGAGTGATGACTCCGTTTTTTAAATACTTTTTTTTGAAAATATAAAATAGCTTTACTGTAAAAATGAATATGTTATACTGATAGTGAGAAGAGATATTATTTTAAATATTTAAATTATTTTCATATCAAATAATATATTATAAAGATAAGGTAGGTGAAAAAGGTATGAAAAGAATAGGAATGTTTGTATTGAGTGCAGTTTTAGCTTTTGCTATGAGTGGATGGATGTCAAGTCAATGACAATCAGGTTGATATGGTAGAGGTGGCAGAAAAATGAGTCAGTTATTCACAAGAAGTCATGCAAAAGACAGAAGAAGATCCCAGTGATATTGCATCACAAGAACAAATCTATCAGGATATGGAAGCTGAATTTCAAGATGTCATGGAAGAAGATACACTTAAAGATGTCCAAATAAAAATTGTGACATTTATCATGAATGAGTTATCATCGTATTTATTACCTGTCACAATTCAATCTGTTTTTATTGAAGAAGGTGATAGTCAAGTTTTGACAGTTAAATTCAAAAATCAAAACCAAAAACAGGGAGAAGTTATTTTAAGAATGCAGGAAAATAATGGAAAGATTTCATATGTAGGAGTTTATGGAAAATGAATAGGAAAATAGATCAATTATTTATAAAGATACAATGGTTTATTATTTTGATAGCAGGTATATTTTTATTACTTCATGGAACGCATCAGAATTTAGTTATTATCATATGGATATTTTCCATATTATGCAATGCTTTTTGGGCAAGAGGAAGTCGTATTGCAAATATAGAATATACTTATTTTCGTTTGTTTCGTCGCTATCCAACAATTTGGTTAGCCATTAGAATGCTGTTGGTTGTGATGATGTCATTATTCGTTATTGGATATACAATATAAAAACATCTCAAATGAGATGTTTTTATATTGCAATTTCTTTTAATTTGTTAATGAGCATATCGGGTAAAGTTTGTATATCTTCTATAAATAAACTGTTAGGATATGTTTTTGTAATTAATGGGGCAGTTTGAATACCAATTCCAATGACATCTATATTCTTATCTTTTTTATAAAGATGTGTTAATTCATGAATATGTTCAACACCATGAGTATCACCATCAGATAATACAAAAACAAAACCTTTTCTTTGTCTTTTATAGTCAGCTAGTTTTTTTAATACATATTCTAAAGCTATATCCTCGTGTGTTCCACCAGATGTATGCATTGCAAAGATACGATCTAACATATATCTTTTTTGACAGTCTTGAAAAGATATAATTTCAGTGAGTTGTACTTTGGTTTGTCCTAAAGCTTTATGAGATGAGATGCAAAAGGGGATTTTTAAAGTTTGTAATACTCTTGCGAGTTCAAAACAGCCTTTCATAGTATTGATTATTTTTTCTCCGCTCATTGATTCACTTGTATCGACAAGAATATAAACGCATAAATCTTTCTTTTGACCTTGTTTATGTTCCTTAAAAACACGACCATCTAAAGTAGCACGGTAAAGATTTTGCTGATCTAAATGTCTACCATATTCTAATCTATGTTTTGTACGACTTTTAGAAGCATACATTCTTTCACGTTTAAACAGTCTTGCCAGTTTATTACTTCGGACTATACTTTCATGTTGACTTCTTAAAGCAATAATACCATATTGAGTTGGTGTTGTTCTTTCTAAAGGAGATAAAACAATAGATTGTTCAATAGTTGATTGATATGTTTGGGTTTGAAGCCTTTTTTCTGATTGTTTTTTTTGTTTTTCTTCACGTCTATGAATATCTTGTAAAATTTGATGATTATTTGTTTTTTCTGCTTCATTTTCTAGAGATTCAATACGTTGAAATTCTTCATCAGAAAGATTCATTTTGTATTTTGTTGGTGTTTCTTGTGGCTGAGTATCATTAGAAGTACTCTTTTGAAATTGAACAGCAATTTCACTGGACATTTGTGAAAAAAGACTGTTGGAGATGCCAGATATTTGAGAGCCGTTTTGAATAGTATCGATGATTTCTTTGACAGTTTCTTCCATAATAGGTGAACAGAGCTGTAAAATCATTTGAGCTATTTCTAAACGTTCAGTTGTATTATGGGTTTGTAAACGTCCCTTAATAGCAAGTTTTCTTATTTCAGTAAAATGCTGATGCAAATAGCGTGGCAGATAAACAATGCTATCATTTAATTTAAAGCGATAACCATAAGTGCAGATAGCCATTATTTCTTTAATGATTTTATCCATAAGAAATGAGGTGTCATGATGATTATGGTTTTCTTTCATAAAAGCCAGTATGATGGCTTGTCTGGCATACATTAAAGCATTCCATGTTTCAGGATATTCTATTCCCATAGCATTTTCAACTGCACCTTCTTCAATGGCTTTTAAGACTAATGGAAGATTGGTTTGATAGACATAATGGAAAAGAATATCTTTCAAATCACGATATTTGATTTCTTTATTTAAATATGCTTTGGCACTTTGATTGGCCATATCTAAAGCTTCAGTGGCTTTTTGATAGACATGGGATAGCACTTGAAAATCAGTATATAACAAAGAAGCCAGTTCGTGTAATTCCAGACCTTCCATAAACATGGCATAACCTTGAGGATGAAAGTTTGCAAGATAACGATAAGGGGCTTGTTCGCCTAAAATAATGAGTGCTTTTTGATTTTGGATTTGTGAATAATGCTGATTGCTTGTATCTATTTGTAATTGAACAGGCATTCTGGCATAGAGAGCAGCATTTTTTTTAAGTTTTCTTTTTTCATCTTGTGATAACATATTTTATACCTTTATGCTTCCTGTTCAACAAATTCATGAACGATTAATGACATCACTGAAGAAGCAGCACCGTTTGTTGATAAAATTTGACGAACATCTTCCAGATTAAGAATTTCATCATCTTCCTCAGCTAATTCAGAAATAATAGTGACTAGACTGGCACGTAATACATCACCATCTAAGTCAACTGTTTTATTAGCCCAGTTTAATAAGGTTCTCAAGTCAATTCTTTGTGTTGTTTCATTTCCTTCGTTTATAATAACATTATTGAAAGCATCGAGTAATGATGCCATTTGAGTTGCTGTTTTTAAGTCGATATCTGTTTCCTTGACAATAATTTGTGCCATTTTATCAATAGGTAATTGACTGATTTTTATTTTATTTTGAATACGTGATTTATGAGAAAGGTTCATTTCATTCGTTCCAGCATAACCAATATTCATACTTTCAGCAAATCTAAACAAAGGATGTGCATGAATAATTTCACCATTATCTAGTATTTTTTGCTTTGTACCATCGAGAACATCATTTAATGAAGAAATAATATCACTATCAACCATATTAATTTCATCAAAAATAAACATTCCACCATATTTCATCATTAAACTTAAAGGACCATATTCAAAAACAGTTTCACCATTTCTTAAAACATATTTTCCAAATAATGTTGATTCATCAATAGAACGACTTCCTACCATTTTCAGTGATGGTAAACCTAATGCCCCAGCAACACAAAGTAATTTTGTTGTTTTACCTGTTCCTGAAGGACCATAGTATAAACAAGACCAAGTTTTTCCTCTTTGAAATGATTTGATTAAATCAAAATCATTTTGATCTAAAAAATGACGATTTTGCATATATAAACGTTCATTATCTTTAATAGATTCCTGTAAAAATAATGGAAGCTTTTGTTTTTCCTGATCACTATAAAGAGGATTGATATCTAAAATAGTATAAGAAGCTGTGGATAAAGATTCATAAAATTTTTCTTGAGATTGTAAATCAAGTAAGAGATTTTGAGGATCTTTTTGAAACAGAAAGGTTTCACATAATGATTGTGTGTTAAATGTAATATGTTGATGTTGCATAAATTCTTCAACAGAATCATAATGTAAAGATAAGAAACAGTCAGGTTGATTCATCATTTCTTTTACAAGTTCAATGAGCCTATTTGCTATATGTAAAACATATTTATATTCATTGGCATCCCATTGTTGACCATGCTCATGTTGTGACATATCAATATGACGCCAATTTTCATAAATATCAGCAAATTCTTCAATCTGATATTGATTATATAAGTAATTAATAGCTGTTAAAAGTAAACGATATAGACTATCGCTTTCTTCATTGATAGTTGCCATAATAAAACGATG
Organism: Massilimicrobiota sp. An142; assembly: GCF_002160725.1. Taxonomy (NCBI): domain Bacteria; kingdom Bacillati; phylum Bacillota; class Erysipelotrichia; order Erysipelotrichales; family Erysipelotrichaceae; genus Massiliimicrobium; species Massilimicrobiota sp. An142. The sequence goes on from NZ_NFLD01000006.1 coordinate 113,527, forward strand.
CTCATGAAAAGAATATTCTAAATAAGCTTCTATTTTATTTTGATGAGTGATTTGAAATAAAAGAGAATGCTCATGGATAAAAACAAAAACAAAATCATGTTGATAGTGACTATGAACAATACCTTGTATAGCTTTAGCAGTATCATGTTGATAAGGATATGTTGTGTGAGGGATGAGCTCATCTGTGCTTTCAGTCCCATATAGAATCATGTCACTATGATATCCTGGTGAGATCGAATAGGGTTTAAATTGTTTAAGTGTATCAAGTATCATATATCTTACTCCTTTTCTGTTTCATATTATAACATGTATCAGACATATCACAAATTATGTGCTTATATAAATAAAAAAACGATCATAAGATCGTTTGCTTGAAAAATGGTGACCTGTACGGGATTCGAACCCGTGAATGCATGCGTGAAAGGCATGTGAGTTAACCGTTTCTCCAACAGGCCATAAAAATGGCGCTTGAAGTAGGACTCGAACCTACGACCGATCGGTTAACAGCCGATTGCTCTACCAACTGAGCTATTCAAGCGTATGGAGCGGGTGATGGGAATCGAACCCACGTAGTCAGCTTGGAAGGCTGAAGTTCTACCATTGAACTACACCCGCAAAAGAATGGTGCCCAGGGCCGGAGTCGAACCGGCACGGATTTTAAGGTCCGCAGGATTTTAAGTCCTGTGCGTCTACCAATTTCGCCACCTGGGCATATGTGCTTTTATGGTGACCCGCAGGCGACTCGAACGCCTGACCCTCTGATTAAAAGTCAGATGCTCTACCTACTGAGCTAGCGGGTCAAAAGATGGTGGGGAGGGGCGGATTCGAACCACCGAACCGAAAGGAACTGAGTTACAGTCAGCCGCGTTTAGCCACTTCGCTACCTCCCCGTATATGGTGCCGGCTAAAGGACTTGAACCCTCA
>NZ_NFLD01000060.1:0-6342 GCF_002160725.1 Massilimicrobiota sp. An142
ATTATCCCGAATTTTACTTGATTTTTCATTGGAAAAACCTGTTTTTCGGGATAATCAATAATTCGGGATAAGTGTTGTGAAAGGGGCGAAAGATATTAATTCTTAGCCCCTATTCAATTGATATATATTTTTTTTTGGAAAAACAGAAACTTAATTTTATAAAAAAGTGTTTATTTGGTGTTTAAAATGTTTAAAAGAATATAATAAATAATTTTATGAAATGAGGAAATTTAAATGGATAAAGAAATTTTAAGTGTTAAAGAATTTTGTAAAAAAACAGGATTAGCAGAATACGTAGTAAGAAGATTAATTAGCGAAGGGTATGCAGTTACTTTTAAGTGTGGTAATAAAGTATATCTACATTATGAAATGACAATAAAGAGGATGTTTAATATTAAATAGCAATCATTTTAGGATAAATTATTATAAAGTGTTTTTTATTTTTTGTCCCAATATTGAAATATTTGTCCCAAAGTTGTATAATACTTTTGAAAGGAGAACGTGATGCTATGAAAAAGAAAAATATTCTTAATTTGATTAAATATTATTCTGAAAATAATGATTCAGGTTTCAAGAGTGAGGCTTATGAAATTGCAAAATATTTTGATTCGATTGGAGATTATCAATTAGCTGAATATATTATGGCCTTATTATCAGATGCTAATACATTTGTTCCACAAATGACTACAAATGAATCTGATTTTTTTGAGAAAATTGATAATTCGGCTGAATTATTGCTTTTGCCAGAAGTGATAACACAAGATATTTTAGGAATAGTCAATGCAGTAAGCTATAATGTTGGTATTAATAAGTTTTTGCTTCAAGGTGCACCAGGAACTGGTAAAACTGAAGCAGTTAAACAGATAGCTAGAATATTAGAAAGAGAAATATATATGGTTGATTTTTCTTCACTTGTCGATAGTAAATTAGGACAGACACAGAAAAATATATCAACTATGTTTAAAGAAATCAATAATTTTACATTTCCAGATAAAATAATTATTTTATTTGATGAGATAGATGCATTAGCATTAGATAGGACTAATTCAAATGATTTAAGAGAAATGGGAAGGGCTACTTCTACAATGCTAAAAGGAATGGATCATTTGAATGAGCAAGTTGTTTTGATAGCTACGACAAATCTATATGAATATTTTGATAAAGCATTGAGTAGAAGGTTTGATGCAATTATTGACTTTAACAGATACAGCAAAGAAGATTTAGTAGAAGTTGCTGAGGGACTATTGGAGAACTATCTAAAAAAATTTAAAATTAATTATAAGAATATAAGGCTATTTAGAAAAATTATTGGTTTATATGATCAAATTCCCTATCCAGGAGAATTGAAGAATGTTATAAAAACAGCTGTAGCTTTCAGCAATCCAGAGGATAGCACAGATTATATGCGTAGATTATATTCGATAGTTTGCAATAATAATCAACCAGAATTAAGAGAATTACAAAATCAAAATTTCACAATTAGAGAAATTGAAATATTGACAAAGGTTTCAAAAAGTAAAATTGCTAGAAAACTAAAAGGAGGAAATGAATTTGAATAATTTACTACAACTTAAAGGAACATTTTATGATCAAAAAAATAAGAGTTCATTTGGACCTCCTAATTTACCAAAAAATAAATTTGTTTCTTCTGAACATATGAAAAACTTAGTGCAACAACTACAAAGAATTCAGAAGTTTTGGGAAGAAAATAGGGATATAGATGGAGCTTTAGTAAGTGTATATTATATTCATGTCATTGCAAAAAGTAACAGAATTCAGGCAATGTTATCAGAAAAAAGTAAAAGCCCTAATTTTTCAATAAGGGGATCGAAGTTTGGATTCATAAAAGATGAAAATGGACAACAAATTCGAAATCATATCTTTACGCATTATGTTAAGCTGGGAACTATTGATAATACAATTCATAATTTGATGAAAGTATTTCAGATTATTGAAAGAGATTATAATGGGAAAATAACACATGAAGACATTGGTAAAATTAATAGACAAAATTATCAATATGAACATATCATTAAAAGAACAGTATTTATTAAATTGATTATTGATTCGTATTTTGTTCATAGCTTTCATATAGATGAAATTACTGAATCTATTAATGAACGCTCTATTGTGACCATATATCAAACAGATGTTGATACGAATACTTTATTAAGTAAATTTGGTATTGATATGATTAATGCTAAAAAGATAGATGAAACAACATTACGTCTTATGCCAGACGAAATCAAACTTATTCAGAATCAAGCTCCTTATCTAATTTCTATGCATGTTAAAGATTTGACACAAATCAGTAAAGAAAAAATTTTGGAATCTCAAGGGCAAGAAATAATGTCTATTCCTTTACCAACAAATGAACCGACAATTGGCGTATTAGATACTCATTTTGATAAAAGAGTTTATTTTGGAGAATGGGTAGAATATAAAAATATGTTAGATGATGAAATCGAATTATCTGATGATGATTATTATCATGGTACTGCAATTTCATCATTGATTGTTGATGGGCCATCATTTAATCCTCATTTACAAGATGGATGTGGAAGATTTAGAGTTAGACATTTTGGAATAGCAACTGCTTATAGATTTAGTTCTTTTAGTATATTAAAAATGATTAAACAAATTGTTTCTCAAAATAGAGATATAAAAGTTTGGAATCTATCATTAGGTTCAGAATTAGAGATTAATCAAAATTTTATTTCTCCAGAAGCAGCAGAATTAGATAAGATTCAAAATGAATTTGATGTTATTTTTGTGATTGCTGGAACAAATAATAATTCTAATCCTCGAAAAGAAATGAGAATAGGGGCACCAGCTGATTCAATTAACTCTTTAGTTGTTAATTCTGTTAAGCAAGATGGTGCAAAAGCATCATATACACGAACTGGACCAGTCTTATCTTTTTTTCATAAACCCGATGTCAGTTATTATGGTGGAGATGATAATGAATTAATAACTGTTTGCACTCCGTTAGGGGAGGCAAAAGTAAGAGGAACATCATTTGCTGCTCCTTGGATTTCTAGAAAGCTTGCTTATTTAATTTATATTGTAGGATTGAGTAGAGAATTAGCAAAAGCATTAATTATTGATTCAGCGGCTGGTTGGAGTAGAAAGGATGATACGACTCATACCATTGGTTATGGAGTTGTTCCTATTCATATTAATGATATTGTGAACTCTTCTGATGATGAGATAAAATTTTTATTAAATGGTGTCATTAATGAATACGAAACATACACGTATAATATTCCCGTTCCCAAAATAAAAGATGCACATCCTTATTTTGCTCGAGCAACACTATGTTATTTTCCCAAAGCTTCTAGAAATCAGGGTGTTGATTATACAAGTACAGAGATGGATATTCATTTTGGAAGAATTCAAGAGAAAAAAGGGAGAACAACAATATGTTCAATTAATGGAAATAAGCAATCTGAAGAAATTTCTACATCCTTATATGAAGAAGATGCACGTAACTTATATAGAAAGTGGGATAATATTAAGCATATTAATGATGTCCTTAAGGAAAAAAGTAGACCAAGGAAAGCATATGGTATTGGTTTGTGGGGATTAAGTATTAAAACAAAAGAACGATTAAATTCAAAAGATGGACGAGGTTTGAAATTTGGAGTTGTTGTTACGTTAAAAGAAATGAATGGAGTTAATCGTATTGATGATTTTATAAAGATGTGTCAGGCAAGAGGTTGGATTGTTAATAGAATAAATATTGATAATCAAATAGATGTTTATAATAAAGGTGAAGAAATGATAGAATTTGACTAATAGATTTATTATTGTATGTAAAAAAAGAGGTGATAAATTAAATGAAAAAAGAAAAGCAACTATTAAAAATAGTATATTTTGATGAAGGAGCAGCAACTGATTTTATTTATATTTTTGAAGGTGGTAAATCTGAAGAACACAAAGAAAATATTATTTCTAAAACTAATAATTTAGAAACAAGAACTGAAGCAACAGTAAAAGGTGCAACCAAATTTCTAAGTTTTTTTAAAGCTGAAGGAAGTATTGAAGGTAGCGCTGCATTTGATCGAGAAGGATCGACTGTTATTAAAAGGGCTTTGGAAAGTACAATTTTAACTGATTATATTGAATTGAGTGCAAATAAAGCAAAAAAATATGTAAAAATTTTTAATGATAAGAGACTGGTTCCTTATCCTGAATCTTTTTCCTACTATAAAATGCTAACTCCTTATCTTGTAATGACAGAAGGAACTATAGATGCAGGAGAATTTAAATTAAATCCTGCAAAAATGAATCAAGCTTTAATTGGAGGACGTGGTTATTATGAGTTGATGACTATAGAAAAAGAGAATCCAATTGTATTGCGTTTTAATATTAAGGCTTTTAGAAATAATTATTCAATTTCTGATCTTGTTAAAATGAACTTAACCTTTCATACAATTGAAGTTGGTACAATTGAATTAAATAAACTATCTATGAAATCTGAATTTTCAATTGAAGAAAAGCAAAATATATCTGGTTTTGATTTATTTGATGAGTCACAAACTAATACAAATAGTATGAATTGTAAAGTTTATGATGTAATATTGGCAGGTGTTTATAGATGAATATAAACATATTTATTGGCCCTAAAAGAGAATTTGAAAAAATAAAACCTAATTATAATTTTATAACATTTGTTGACTTGGTCTCACAAAGTGATGCACAAAGAAGAGTGTTTAAGCATCAAGTTGAGGGTCAAGATTATAAAGAAAAAGAAGAAGTTCCTCATTATGATAATGTGGTAGCCTATTCTGATGATTATTCAGCAATAACTGAATCAGCTTTCAATAGTTTTATAGGTTTCATTTATGAATTTGATATAGATCATCTTTATTTACAAAATCCACCAGAATATATTGTGGATCAGATTCATAAGTTAACTAATGTTAAAATTATGAAAGATAAATATGAATTTAATAATATCAATATCGATATTCTTAAAGAAATAAAAAGCACAATTAATGATAAAATAATAGGACAAGAGAAACCGATAAAAAAAGTGATAGGTGCCTTATATCCTTTGGCAAAAGGACGAATACAAAAGCCATGTGTTATCCTTTTATATGGTCCTACAGGTGTAGGGAAAACTGAAACAGCAAAATTTTTAAGTAATATTATGAAACAAAAAATTTTTAGAAAGCAATTTTCAATGTTTCATTCTGAAGATTTTGCTTCTTATTTATTTGGTGGAAAACATTCGCAAAATTGTTTTGCTAGGGAACTTTTAGAGAGAGAATCAAATATTATCTTATTAGATGAATTTGATAAGCCAAATCCTATTTTTCATAGTGCATTTTATCAATTGTTTGATGAGGGGATTTTTGAAGATAGAAACTACAAGGTTGAGCTGAGAAGATCTATAATTATTTGTACATCAAATTTTAAATCTGAAAAGGATATAAAAGACAAGTTAGGAGAACCGATTTATTCTAGATTTGATGCAATAATTAAATATAACGATTTAGATTTGAATTCAAAAAAAATAATATTGCATAAGATTTATGAGCATGAGTTTAATAAATTGGATATAGATGAAAAAACGTTAGTTGAGGATAAAAATGTTTTATTTGTATTAGAGAAAAATCTTTCAAAACTTAATAATGTTAGAGAAATAAGAAAGATTGTACTAGAATCAATAACAGCATGTATTATTGATGTATTGATTTAAAAATAGATATTTAATTAGCTTTTATAACTAATATGAGTGAAACAGTAGTTTAATAAAACGCATTTATTTTAGGCTTGTTTAAAATAAAAGAATATTGGGACAATTATGCATCACTATTCTTCGATTATCGAAATTGAAATTTTGAAGATTCCTTTAATTATTTATTAGGATAAATATAAATTTAAAAACAGAATTTGGTGTTTAAAAAGTGTTTAAACTCTCTAAAATTGAGTTTAATTCACTAAAATAGAGATAAAGTTGATGTTAAATTTACTTGATTTAAACAGAATAAAATCAATTTTAGTGAAATTCTGATAAAGTAGGATAGAATTATCGGTGAATAATATGATGGAAAAAGTATTGATTTTATCAATGCTTTTTTCGTATTATAGGAATTTGGTTTCGTTTGGTTGATAAATGCTTAAAGCAAATATTAACAATGAGCAAAATAAAAAGTAATGCACCAGCATTACTCTATTTTTCTGCATGCAAAAACGTAACCAGATATATCATTTCTTGACCTGGTGCATTGTTCCTTTTCCACATTTCATGCAGATGCATGACAGTTCATCATCTCCATCAGCCTCCGCTATTTCACTTAATATGTATCCGTCAAGTTCCATTTCACATCCGCA
>NZ_NFLD01000061.1:0-6126 GCF_002160725.1 Massilimicrobiota sp. An142
CTATAATATAAAAGGTGGTGCAGTTGCGTATATTCAATAATATCATCTCAGTGGTGTAGTTATTGAAATTGGTGGTGCACTTTATGCTATTGATGGTGCAGTTTATTGCAAATAATCATTAATTGTACCATCACTTTCATAATCACTACTATCCTCATTATTTATAGGTAAAAAATAGATATAACCATTAATTCTCAAAACTGTACCTAATACTTCTTCTTGTTGAGGTATAAACAAACTTATTTTTTGAATTTCTTTTAAATAATCTTTTGTAACTCTAAATAAACGCATATATCTATAACCTCCTCACTAATAAAAATAAAACAGAGAAAAGTCATAAGACCTTCTCTGTTTAAAAACTTAAATCTACCAACTAAGGCTATGGTAACTCCCTTTTACTGGTTCCAACTCAGGCTATGGTCCTCCATTTTAGAGAAGAATTATCTTCTATAGACAATATAACATAAATAAGTTTAAATTTCCATAATATTATATGTTTAGATATAATTCTTTTCATATTATAGTATATAGCTCATGACTCATATTTATAATTGTTTTCTTATTTTATTATATTTTTATTTTAGTAAAAATAGTTGATTTAGTAATACTCATGAGACAAAGACTTCCTGAGGCGATTACAGACTTCGAGAGTTGCACACAAATTTTTTTCATCATTTTCTAACTGATTTTGTGAGACTCTAGGAACTATAAAAACTCAAAAAGGCTTGATTTTTCAGCGAAATTTGGGATGCAGATTCAAGCGAAGAAGCTTGTAAATAAGTACAAAAAATACAAAATTTTAAAAAGTACTGATTTTATGATCAGAATTTTTTTATGCAATAACTTGTTATCATGTCATTAATCTATAAACTGGAATTTGTAAATATCATTTTACATTTTTATATGAAATCACAATATGACTTGGTGCAAATAATACTGATGCAATAATCAATAGCACTGACCTACTCATAATCCCACTAAATAAGAACAACATTGAAGGAATAATAGAAAGTGCTAATGCTCTGAAAACGCTGTTTTTCTTAAAACATATAATCCAAATAGCACAATAAAGCATTACCAATATGGTATCTACAATCAGATATAGTGCAAATGCTTCGTCAGACCACCACCCGAACCAAGTTCCCGGAATATTGATTATCATGAATCCGAAACAACCCAATCTCCCTACTTGTTCTGTGACCTCAACATATTTATTATTCCACTTATTATCAAATCCATCTTTGCACTTAATCGCAAATACAACATTGGGTATCATAATGACTGCAATAAAAATCAGCCCAAAAACATTAAACCATTCCATATTATCTACCATCACAAACTTCTAATTTATATAATAGCATTTTCCATTGATTTTTCTTTTGTAACTTTTTCACCTAAATAATTAGCAAGCTTTTCTGTAAAAAAGCTAAAGTAAGATACTCCGTTGTTTCTTTTATTTTGAAAATATGGCAAAAATCCCCATAGTGTTGATGGAATCCCTATTACTATTAAATATAATGGTCCAAAAATAAGGGATTGAATTGTATGACCATATTCGTGAACTAAAAGCCTTTTACTTAATTCTTCATCTGGTATTTTATTTTTTGTTCTTTTATCTTTCATCGGATTAGTTGTTGTAAAGACGAACATTCCCAAAGATACACTTGAAGGAACATTTCTTTCAGTAATAATTGCACCGTGATAAAAATAATGTTTATTTTTTATATTAATTAAAAATACTATAAATCCTAACAATGTTTGTGGCAATCCCCAAGTGCATTGAATTAATATATATATTACATTTTTCATAACTAACTCCAATCTACAACTTACTATTTCTCATCATCTAATAACTGTATTTTAATCACATCATTTATTTCTGCTGGTTCTGTTTCTTGTATACTACCAGTAAATATAATTGATATATTATCTCCTATTTCTAGCTCATCAGCATTTATTTTAGTATGTCGCCATTCTAATTCAGTAGCCTCTGTAATTATAAACTCAAAATTTCCACGAAAGTTTATATCGTTTATATCTAAGCCTTTTACTGTTAATGCTATATTATCTATTGTAAAATTAGTATCTCTTATATCCGTAATTGTTGCATAAAAAGTTTGATATGATACCTTATGATTATCTAAGTTTTTTTCAAAATCATCATAAGCTCTCTTGTACCCTATAAAATAACTTATAATTGCCACAATTATTACCGCTATAATACATAAACATACTATTTTTTTCTTTTCCATAATTACCTCCAAATAATAAATTAGGATTTATCGCACTACTCTATTATTTTTTTGTTTCCAAAATATTGTATCAAGATTAAAATTAAAGCAGTAGTTGCAAGTATTCCATCCATTATTCCCGCTGGTAGCATAAACATCATTAAAGCCATTGTAACAACACAATTTATTACTGATAATACCAAACCCCACATTCTGTTTTTCCATAAGCCAACTGCTCCTATAATTCTTACAATTCCATAAATCGCTCCCATTACAAGCATTAAATTCATATTATCTTTAAAATATGGAACTATAAAAGAAATATACTGATTTATATCAAACTTATCACTACCCATAACAAATATAGGAATAAGGCATAAACATCCTCCTACTTCCATAAATGCTCCGTGTATAAACATCAATATTGACGCAATTTTATATTTTTTCATAAATTACAACTCCCTCTACAAATTCCAATTTATTGGACATAATCATTTACTATTCTCTTATTTTCAAATGATAACAGGACACTAAATATTATTTCTATCAGTATCATCATTATTGCAAGAGTATAATTAGCAAAATTTAAACCAACTATCAAAGATAATATTGGAATAATTATTGACAATACCATATATGTTTTTGAATTATATAACCAACTGTATGGCAATAAATGTGCTCCGAATATCATAGCAATAACCATTAGCATTTTATCCGGCAATGTAGGATAAATCCACATTGCTATTAAAAGGTATATCATTTGATTTGCAGAAAATAGTATTCCTAAGTAGTTTAATGGATTACTTTTATCTTGAAATTGTATTTTTAATATTTTAGAAATTAAAAAAGCTATAGGTAATAATGGTGCTGTGCAACAAAATGTCAATAGATTTTTTGTTAATATAGGTAAATCTGTTAATTGTACGATTAAAACCATAATCCATATTACTACTGATGCAATGATAAAATGAATACCTTTCTTTTGCTTTTGGGCACAATCTTTTTTCAAATCTTTCAAGTTCATTTTTTAGCTCTCCTCAATAAATTCCAATTTGTATTACTTTGAACTTTTCTTTTTTATTTTAGCAATGAACAAGACAAATGATAAAATTAACCAAGCAACAAATCCTACTTTAAATCCTACAAGCCAAGTATTTTCATAACTTAATTTAAATAGTATATCTAAAATTTTCATTGTTGTTGTTGCACATAATAACATCACAACTAAAAATAAGATTTCTAAAATTATAAACTTTATTTTTTTCATAATAGCATACACCTCTACAAATTCTAATTTATCTATCTGAACTACTTTAAAAATCAAATAAATTAAAGAGGAAATAATATTTTTTTGTAAACATCTATAAAACTTTATTTTGAATCATTTTCCTCATACCAGATTTTTTACTTGATTGCACTTTTTATATTAAAATATGTTATTTCGAAATTGATTTCAATCCTCAAAATGTTCTAACTCATCACTAGGATATGCTCCTGACCAATGATATGGCTGCAACTCATGTAAAGGAACAAAAAGTAAAGAATTGTCTTGTGTAGTGACTGCCACTTGCACATCTTCTCCCCAAAATCTAAGTCGCTCTTGACATATCCCACAAGGAGATAAAACCTTATAAGGAGAGTTCTCATCATCACGTACAAGACACATACAATGTGTAACCTTTTCGTTGAATTTATGTGCTTCTAACATTGCACCTGTTTCAATACACAAAACGGCTGAAGCATTAGCAGTATCTATACTAACACTGGTAAAATAATGTCCATTTGCTGTATGTACTACACCTGCACCTCCCCAACCTTTGGGATATCTTTTTTCAATTAGCTCAACAGCTCGTCTGTACATTTCTTTTTCTATATTAAAGTTTCTCATACAATCCTCCTCAAATTTTCAACTTGTTTATTACTTTTTAAATAATTTTGAAAATATAGATTTTGACTTATTTTCCAAATCATTATATGTATCTATAATAGTTGTTTTTTCTATTGCTTCTATATTTTTCAGCTTAGAAGACCACTCCAATGCTTTATTAGAAAAGCCATGATCTTCCCAATTTTTAAAAGCACTCAAATATTCATATTTAACTATTCCTTTATACTTTCTTCTAATTCTAATAAATATCTATCATAATCAGAGATAAATTGTTTATCTTGAATAATACGATACTTCTCAAATTCAGTTTCTGCTTTAGTTTTTGCAATTTCTGCAGTTATTTTTCCTGCATCTTTGAGAATTTCACGATCATCAGCCATTAAAAATAAATCTAAACGTTTGCTCCAATCTTCCATAGTCATTGGGATATGTCTTTCTGCACGATCTTCTGCTAAATCAAGATACGCAGATACAATACGTTCTAGTGATCGCATTTCCTGTTCATTTAAATAATTTTTAGCAATACTTACATCACTTTTTACAATCTTTCCTTCTGGAGCAGCTGCCCATGTTGTAAGACCCATATGTTCTTTTCTGGCATCTGCTCTTTCATAAATCAGCTCAGCTGCAGTATGTCCATGCACTGCATAGTGCATTTTATTTTGAACCTTTGCAAAAAATTGTTTGGTTGTACTTGCTGTACGGTCATAATCTAGAGAAGTCGCATATATATCTGTAATCTTTTGCTAAAATCTTCGTTCGGATAAACGAATTTCACGTATCTGCTCAAGTAATCGGTCAAAATATTCTACTGTAAGTACAGAGCCTCCATTTTTAAGCCTATCATCATCTATTACCCAACCTTTAATAGTGTAATCTTTGACAATATTATTTGCCCATTTTCTAAATTGTACAGCACGTTCATTATTTACTTTAAAACCAACAGCAATAATCATCTGTAAGTTATAATGTTTTGTATTTCTTCGAACTTCACGCATTCCCTCAGTTTGAACTATCCGAAAATTTCGGATAGTTGCTGATTCTTCTAATTCTGAATCGGCAAACACTTTTTTTATATGATCATTTATTGTACGTACATCAACCCCATATAGAACAGCCATCATTTTCTGTGTCAGCCATATATTCTCATCTTCATAGCGCATTTCAATGCTATCTTTCTGATTCCCGATAGAAGCAACATAGGTAAGATACTCTGCTGCACTTGAACGAATATTAATTTCATTTTTCTTTTTCGTCAAACTAAATACCTCCTATAAAATTAGAATTTATATAAAACTTTTTTTCAAACCTTTTTTAAATACTAAAATTGCTTTTGCTGTTCCTGTAATTGACATAGTAACTAGCTCATAACCATCTTGTAACATTTTATTTGCTTTTTCTTCTACTTTTTGTGCCATATCATCAGCTTTTGGAGAATACTCTATAACAACTGCTTTATACATTCTTCCACCTCCTAATCTATCACAAATAGTAATTTATCTATATTCTTAATTATAACATATACTATCATTTGATATCATATCTAAATAATAATTTTCATCAATAGAGTGTTCACCCAAAGTTTTCTATCGGATCTAACACGAACAATAATTCCTTTTTCTTTCAATAATTTTTTAATAAAAATTTAACTTCAGTTAAATGTTGGTAATTGATTTTAACTCCATAAAAACGGTGTTAAAGCCCTTGAAAATAAAACATGATATTTTCATCAGTGCTATACTTATATCGAGGTGAAGATATTATGACTGATAAAATGTTTAATGATATTATTGATTCCATTATCAATAATGCAACTGATGATGAAATTGAGATCATTAGAGAAAAACTCAATAACCATATCATCAATCATATCTATGATGGTGAAGTGCATAAGGAACTGTCAGATGAATTTGATAGTTCCTTTTGCCCTCACTGCGGGCATGAGCACATCATTAGATATGGCAAGGATAAAAATGGAAATCAAAGATATTTATGCAAACATTGTCA
>NZ_NFLD01000062.1:0-4987 GCF_002160725.1 Massilimicrobiota sp. An142
ATTGTAGATAAGATCTGTGAAGATGGTTATTCTAATATCTTCCTATTTGGTATTGGAGGGACATTATTGTATGCTGGACAAATCATGCATACGGCTAAACAATTAGGGTGTAATCTTCCTTTATATCTTGAAAATGCAACTGATTTCTTGTATGAAGGCAATGCTAAATTTGATAAGGATTCAGTCGTCGTGATAGCTTCTCTATCAGGAAATACAATTGAGATTGAACAAGCTATTGATAAGGCTCATGAAGTCGGAGCGAGAGTCATTGGCTATGTGGAAGTTCTAGATTCACCATTAGCCAAAAAAGTAGACTATCTTGTCAATACATTTGGAGGAGAATACTATTGGTGGTATTCAGTGGTATTACGCTTCATGAAAAATGCAGGACAATTTGATCAATATGACAAATTGATGGAAGAAATCAAGAACATGCCAGACAATGTCGTACAAATCTATAAGGATGCAGATGAAGACATGAAGAACTATGCAGAAAAATACTGTGATGAACCTATCACATATCTAGTGGCATCAGGGAACTTGGAAGACTGGGCAGTATGTTATGGAATGTGCATAATGGAAGAAATGCAATGGATGAGAACACGACCAATCTCAGCAGCAAACTTTTTCCATGGGACATTGGAAGTGATTGAAAGAGATATACCGGTGATCTTAATCAAGGGAGAAGATAAGACAAGACCAGAAATGGATAGAGTAGAAAACTTTGTGCATAGAGTGAGTGCAAAGGTCACAGTTTTTGATACAAAGAAATATAAACTCAATGGAATTAGTGATGAATTTAGAGGAATCCTATCACCAATCATGATGAGATCAGCATTTATGAGATTAAATGTACATTTAGAACATTGTAGACGTCATCCAATTGATATCAGACGTTATTATAAAGCTTTAGATTATTAATGAAAACAACAATTATTTTTGACATGGATGGTGTTATCTTTGACAGTGAAAAAATGTATATGGATGAACTTATAAGATTTCATAAGCAACACAATATTATATTGACATATGAAGAATGTAGAAAAGTCATTGGTGTTGATCGTAAAGTTTTTGATCATATTGTTTATTCTTGGTGGAACCATCGAATACCACCATATGAAGTAAAAGCTTTATTAAATGAATTCTATCAAACAGTAGATAGAGATTATACGAGTATTATTAATCCACACGTAGAATTGCTACTTAAATATTTACATAGTCATCGTTATAAAATAGCATTAGCGTCTTCCTCAAATGAAAAAACGATTGATAAAGCATTAACAACATCTCATTTAAAACAATATTTTCAAATCATTACAAGTGGAAATTCTTTTAAGGAAAGTAAACCAAATCCTGAAATCTATTTGTATAGTCTTAAGCAATTAAATTCAACTAAAGAAGAAACAATAATTATAGAGGATTCTCCCTCTGGTATTCAAGCAGCAGTGAATGCCGGAATAGATGTTATAGCTCTAAGAGATACAAAATTTCAATTAGATCAAAGTCAAGCTAATATCATCATTGATGATATAGAACAAGTTATAGACTATTTATAAAATCCTATGAAAATTTCATAGGATTTTTGCAAAAATGGAGGGGTTATCATGAAATTAAAATGTGTTATTTTTGATATGGATGGATTAATGTTTGATAGTGAACGTATTGTAGGAGAATGTCTAAAAAAAGCAGCAAAAGTATATGGGTATGTTATAACAGACGAATTTAGATTACAACTATTAGGAAGAAATAAGAAAGCTAATGAAAAAACATTAAAAGAATATTTTGGGAAGGATTTTCCTAATGAAAAAATTAGTTTATTAACAACTCAGTATAAAGAAAAGTATATACTAGAGAATGGTTTACCAGTTAAAGAAGGCCTTTATAATCTTTTAAAATATTTAAAAGAAAATAATATACGGATAGCAATTGCTTCTTCTTCAAGTGAGAGTGTTATTAGAAAATACTTAAAAATAACACAAACATACCAATATATAGATTATATTATGTCAGGAAATCAAGTGAAAGAAAGTAAACCTAATCCAGAAATATTTAAAAAGGTATTAAAACATTTTCATATCAACCCATTAGAAGCTCTAGTTCTTGAAGATTCTCAAAATGGAATATTAGCCTCTTACAATGCTCATATTCCTGTCATATGTGTACCTGATCTTGTTTTTCATGATGATAGTGTTAATAGTTTGACACTCAAAGTAGTACATGATTTAAATGAAGTAATTGACTATCTAAAAAATACATATGAACTGTCAAGTGACAATTTCTAGATAGAAATGCAAGGGAGAAAAGAACTTTTTTAAAAAGTTCTTTTTTTATTTTTAATAATTGTAAATAAGTAATTCGTTTACTGCACTCCTTCCGTTTGATTCACAATTGATATTTCTTTTTGCTCTGACTACTCTCATATTATAGTCCTTATACAATTCACGAATGTATTCACAGTCTGAATTTGATTGAAGGAATCTGACACCTTTTTTGTCCAATTCATCACAAGCTTCTTTAAGTTCAGCTTGTCTTTCAGCATTGAATCTATCAGATGTATATCCAGCAAAGGCAGATGAATTTGATATAGGCATATAAGGTGGGTCCATATAGACAAAGCTTCCTTCGTTGGCATCATCTAGGATATTTTTGTAATCACCACTTCTGATTTCGATATTATTATCATTAAGGTATTTTGATATTTCTCTGATGGCTTTTTCATTTGTGATGTTTGGATTTTTGTATTTGCCATATGGTGTATTGAATTGTCCTGACTTGTTGACTCTGTATAATCCATTGTAGCATGTCTTGTTGAGATAGAGAGTTCTTGCTGCCTTTTCGATATCTGTCATGGCATTGTAGATGCTTTCGTCTCTGTCATATGCTCTTACCTTGTAGAAATAATCTGAAGAATTATTCTTTGAATGGTTTTCAAGAGCCTTGATTAATTCATCAGGGTTGTCTCTGATAACCTTGTATACATTCATAAGTTCTTCATTGCAGTCATTGATGACGGCCTTTTCTGGATGCGATCCGAATAGGACCGCACCTCCACCTAGAAAAGGTTCTATGTATTCTGTGTAATTGTCTGGAATCATTTCAGTGATTTCATCCAATAATTGTCTTTTTCCGCCTGCCCATTTTACCACAGGATTTAATTTTTGTTCTTGTTTCTTATTGTTCATTTATTACCTCCCTTCGTATTTGAATTTTTGAAATACGAAATTTACGTTTATATATTTTTCGTTTTATAGTCTTTATTAATCATTGATGTATTGTGATTCAGTAAATGGCTCATTGTATTCCATGATGTCCAAGACATCTTCGCAGCAGCACTCGATGAGTATTCTCATGCTGTAGTAGCTTGGGATGAAGGTGTATGCATATCTTCCTCCTGTCGAGCTCGCTCTGCATTTTGAATGTTCTTGGAAGAACTCTTTGAATTCTTCTGACTTTGAATCATCAATCGTGAAGGATACTCCTTCACGATTTTCTGAATCATCAGAGAAGATGACTGTATCACTCTCTTCGATATCTCCAACCATCTCTCTGTCGTAGTATTCCATCAAGTGAAGTTCATCTCCACATGACTCGCATCTGACTGTAATCTCTATTCCATAGTTGTCAGGTTGGAAGGTGTAAGAGAATTTTTCACCTGTGACTTCCCTTTCACAATCTTCATGCTTTTTCATAAATTCTTTAATTGCTTTGTTAAATCTTTTATCAATATTTAATGTATATTTCATATCTGTTACCTCCTGATTTATTTTTTATTATTCGTGAATGATAACCATCCCTTCATCTATAAGGAATTCGGCTGTCTCTGAACTAACAAGATTTATTTCTACGCCGTGACTTGATTCGAAGAATTCTTTTTCATATTTTCCATCGGCGAACAGTTGCGTTGCTTTTTCTTCCGCTTCCTCTTCGCTTTCGGCCATAATTCCTAAATTGATGACGAACGATTCTCTGATATTTACTACATATAATTTTTTCATTTTTTTACCTCCATATAATTGATATATTTTCGTCGTAGAAATTTTCTACAACCAAATTATATCATGGTATTTTAACAAAAATAGAAAGTTGACTATTTGTCAATTTTACAAAAAATCAATCAAAAAAAATAGTTTGGACCTCTTTGTAATGCAAAAAAACTGGGCAAAAAATATAACCAATTTTTTATTGATAACAACAAGTGTTTGTGAGAAGATTGTGAGAAGAAAAAAATGAAAAATACTAAAAACTAGTCAATAAAACTAATCAAAACTACACGGAAATATGCGGTTTTTAGTCATTTTAATGTTCATTATAGGGGTAGGGGCATAATCCCGCCGCCTCCACCAAAGAAAACAATAACCGCTAAAAACATTGATTTTAAGCGGTTTTTTTATATTTTTGAACAAAAAATTATATCAAATAGCCACTGTTAGCCATTTTTTGATATTTTAAAAAAGTAAAAGATATCAAAATATAATATTGAGAAATGATATCGATTGATTCATGTTAATAATTTTCGATTAAATGTGTGTATGTAGGCTATGAAAATTCTAGTATAGTATTTGATATCATGTAAGAAACATATTATTCGTATAAATAATATAGTAATTTATTGAAAGTTCATAAGATTATTTGAGATATAATTTTATACTATATGTATAAAAAAGAAGAATAAAGTTATTTAAAGTTGTATTAATAAAGTTAAACAAAAAGAAATATTTTATATTTTAATAGTGGTTATAAAAAATTTTAAACTATAAAATATCATTTTTTGTTGATTATAAAAAGGAAAATTGAATTTATAGTGTTTCCTTTGTCTAACTATGAATAAAAAAAACGAAAAAAAGTAAAAAAAAGACTTGCAAAGGTAAAGGATAGATGGTATTATAGATGAGCACTCGACGAGAGGGCGCAGGGACATTGAAAACTGAACAGTAAACACGTCAATAAAGATAGGAAAAAAGAAAGAGTCAAGAAGACATGAAATTGT
>NZ_NFLD01000063.1:0-4729 GCF_002160725.1 Massilimicrobiota sp. An142
GAAGACTAGAAATGGACGGAAGTGGTAAACATATGTGAGCAAAACTGGTAACAATAAATTAACATTTCTGGTAATTTTCAAATTAACATTTTTGGTAAAAATTATATTGACAATATTATCAGGATTTTGCCTATAATTTTATTCAACTGATCAATAATGAAAAGACAATTGGTCAGGCTTATCATAATATTAATCCTGTTGTGGTGAACTGGGATATGATTTATCGTGATTTATATGCCTTATTAAACAAAGAACCAAAAATCATTCATATTGCCAGTGATACATTAGCACTCTCTCAAACTTATGATATTGAATCATCAATTCTAGGAGATAAGCAATATTCATGTCTGTTTGATATGTCAAAAATTCAAAGAGATATTCCTGATTTTCAAAATCATATTATGATTCAGGAAGGGTTGAAGATGTATCTTGACTATATGGAACAGCATCCAGAAAAGAAAGTTAAAGATGAAACATTTGATCAATGGTGTGATCAGGTGATTGATGCTTATCAAAAATTTATACAAGAAATAAAAGGACATTTTTAGGGATTGGCTCAATCCCTTTTTTTGTATCATCATATTTGGCAACTGAGATAGGTTTTTGGCTATGTGAGAGAATATTTAACCATTTTTTCACACAATCATGTATAATCATAATTGAAAGAGGTGAGTAGGATGGGAATTGGTATCATAGCTTTAGGGATCTGGTTGCTTCTAGGCATTTCGTTTTCAATCAATAGCATAGAACTTTTTCCAGATGCTTTATCAATGATGATTATTATGGTGGGAATTGTCATTGTTTTTAGAAGAGTGAAATCAAGAGAACTGTTGATATCTTTAGGATTATGGATAGTCAGTTTTGTAATGGAACTGTTTCAATTGTATTTTTTCAACCAGTGGATTTGGTTACTAGCATTGGCATTTGTCTATATAGGGATTGATCATATAGCTGTTGATTATCCTGCTTTAAAAAAATATAGATATAGCTATCGTATATATTTGACAGTTTATGTGATCACTTTATTGTTGGGTGAATTGATTTTGAAAACAAATGAAGAATCGTTTATGCCCATAGTTATCTTTTTCATGGTTGTTTTAGAAATAGTTTTGATTATGGTTTTATATCATATGGTCAAAATTAATCATTTTTTAGAAGAAGATTATATTCAAATCCATGTTCAATCTTTATCCTATTCATTTCATCAAAAAGCAATCATTATTGTTCTTTCTTTAGTGAGTCTTTTAGGTATTGTCTATATGAAAGATGGCTTTTCAAAACAGATCCAACAGGAAGTTTTATATGAAGAATCATACTATTTAAAAGTGAACGAAGAAGATTATAAAATCTTGCCTTTTGGTTATCGAAAAGAACAACAGAGCACACTGTTTTTGGGAAGAGAAAGTGTATCCTATACACCGATTGAAATCTATATTCGTCAGGATTTATTCAAAGACTTAAGTCAAGTTGAATATCAGATTTTGAATTATGATCAGGTCATTGTCTCTTCATCAGGACCGTTTCAGACTGTTGAATATGAAGAAGGAGAAACGACACCATTTACAGGTTATGTAGGTGTTCATGTTCAAGATGATCGTTATAGTGAGATTCAAAATATTCAAGATTATACAGATGCCTTTAATTTTGTATTAAAACTTTATAATCAAAATGGCGAGTGTTATTATCAGCAGATGTCGACTTTAGAACAAGTTTCATCTCATAGTTATCGTTATGAAGATGAAAATATCTGTATGGAAAACCTGAAATATGATATGAATGTTATCACTGATCCACCACCACAGATAACATTAAAACAAAATCAAGATCAGATAACAGATATCCTGTTTTATACAGTCAATGAAAATCAAGAAGAAAACTTGATTCTGATGTATACTAATGCTCTTGATCAAAATCGTTATGAACGTTTCTTCAATAAACGTTTTATTCATCAGCCGTTAGATCATTTATCAAAACTAAAAATAAAATATCGAGATGAAAATAATCAGGTTATTGATTCTTACATCTGTGAATTGGAGGAAGTCCTATGAAAATCATATGTGCACCCGATCATCTTGATACTTTAAAATCTATGCTAAGAGAATATCAGCAGTTAGATATTGTCATTGTAGAAAAAGGTTTTGATTATGAAGGTATGTGTTATTACTTTTCTATGGAACATATAGAAGATTTGATTTTATATTTACAGAGTTTGCATCAAAAATATGTTCTCTGTTATGCTGATGAAAAACAATACAAACTTTTACCTCAACAGATTGATTTTATTGAAGGTTATTCTAAGGAAGCTTTTGTCCATAGTGAACATCTTCAATATCAGATCTATCAGAAGCTTTATGAATTAGAGGAAAAACTGAAACCTTATGGTTTTGTGAGAATTAATAAATCAACTTTGGTCAATATTCATAAGATAGAAAGTATTATACCAGAGGTTCAAAGAAGATATATTCTGACTTTAAAAAGTCAAAAAAAGCTGTTATTGACACGTTATTATGTAAAGGATTTTATGGAAGCGTTAAGGAGGGATACTTTATGAAAGAGAGAATAGGCATTCATTATGGCATCAGCTTTATTTATCTGGTTATTATAAGAAATCTCTTAGGACAGGGATACCTTTATACAAGCTATTCCTCTGCTTTTCAAAAGAGCCTGATTTATTGTCTAATTTTATCAGCCTGCTTAACGATTTTGTTAGAAGCCTGGCAAATGTTTAAAGAAGTTTATATACATCGTTTTAAGATTCAAAAAGTCATGGCTTTTCTATGTCTTATTGCTATGATTCTACTGATTTATTTACAGTCTTTATATTATAGTGCTATTATACTGTTTCTTCTCTTTTATATATGTCGAGATGGCTGGCGCTATTATCAAATGAATAAATCATTATAAAAAGGGCTAAGCCCTTTTTTTGAATGTTATAAGCGTGTAGAATCTCTTTGAATCAGTTTTATTCTTGTATAAATTATATCCAAAATAGATAGGGAAGGTGTATAATGAATGTATGGAGGTAAGGCTATATGATTCAATGGGGAATATTGGGAATAGGAAATATTGCCAAACGTTTTATAAAAAGTTTAGAAAAGAGTACAAATGGTCAATTATATGCAGCTGCTTCTTATACAGAAAGCAAATGTGAGGAATTTTTAAAAGAACATCCGGATGTTAAGGTTTATCATGATTATGAAGATTTATTAAATGATGAAAATGTAGATGCTGTGTATTTGGCAATGAGGCATATTGATCATTATCGTTGGGCTAAAAGAGCTTTACAACATCATAAAGCTGTTCTTTGCGAAAAACCAGCGACACTTTATAAATGGCAAATGGAAGATTTAAAACAGGAAGCAATCAAGAATCAAACATTTTTTATGGAAGCCATGAAAACACGTTTTATTCCTTTGATTCAAGATATTAAGGATTGTTTAGAGAATAAAGAAATTGGTGAAATCTTAAGTGTTGAAACAAGCTTTTGTTATGACAGGGATTATTTAGAAGGACATTATTTGTTTGATCAAGAACAAGGAGGTATTCTCAATGATGTTGGCAGCTATAATGTGGCCAGCACTTTGGATTATATACACTCTCCAGTTGCTACAATTGATTCTCTGGTACAATTTCGTTATGGTGTTGATAGTCATGAAAAGGTGACAATCACTTTTGAAAGTGGAAAAAAAGCTTTGATGGAAATGGCTTTTGATGAAAAGAAAGATCCTATCTTAGAAATCAGAGGAACCAAAGGAACAATTTTAGCACAGCCTTTTTATCGTCCTATACAGGCTACAATTATTGATGACACTGGAACAGCACATCAGATTGAAAAACCTTATATCAATGATGATTTCTTTGGTGAAATAGAAGAAGTTCATCGCTGTTTACAAGCAAAACTCATAGAAAGTCCACGTATGAGTTTACAAGATTCTATTGATTGTATTGATATGATTGAAAAAATACGACAGAGTTTTCAAAAAGATGCTTAAAAAGTATGTTATTTTGATAATGATGTTAGGATATCAAATAAAAGAATCTAAAAGAATGATGTTTATTCTTTTAGATTCTTTGTGTTTTTAAAGATAATGATATTCATGTTCCCATGAACTGTTTATAAAAAAGAGAGCAGCTTGTTTCGCTTTGGTTAAATCCATATAAGTATAATTTCCACATTCTTCTTTTTTGGCACCAGGTATGTCCTGATCCCAACTCGCAATCTGTTCAAAAGTCGTTTTGACTAATGTTTTAACTGTTTCAAAATCTAAATCCTTTGTAATGAGATAAAACCCAGTCATACAACCCATAGGACCAAAATAAATAATCTTATCTTTATAGATACCATTTCTTAAAAGTGTTGCCCCTATATGTTCAATTGTATGAGCAGCTTTAGGATCTAAAGGCTCATCAACATTAGGCTCGCACATTCTGATATCATAAGTTGTCAGATGATCATCCATTCTTGAAATATAGACACCCTTTTTTAATTGAGTATGGTCAACACTAAAACTTGTAATTCTTTTCATATATTCATACCTCACTTTTTCATTCTTATTGTATAATAGTTTCTTTGATTTTTTCAAGGATGAAACATTCATTTCATTTGTTTTTCTGATTCAAATATGATAATGTCTCAATGTATCAAGATTGATAATGTCCCAACATGTTGGGACATTATCAAATAATCCTGTTATACTATAAACCTCACTTTTTATTGGAGGTTTGATGA
>NZ_NFLD01000064.1:0-4375 GCF_002160725.1 Massilimicrobiota sp. An142
CACGTAGCAAATAATATGAATAGCCAGGACAATTTAATATGAATATTACAGTTATCTCACCTTGTATTCTAACAAAATAAATTGAAGAACTATTTATCATTTAATTTGGCATTCAACAACTTGACTCAGGAAATCAATCTGAAGTTAGATAAACTGATAGAAAAAGCAGAAAAAAAGAACCATGACCCATCATCAGATTATGATTCTCCTATACAGTTTTAAAATTGTGGGAAGAACAGCCTTCCCACAATTTCTTATAATCCAAAACCCCACAACCCCGTGTTATTTTAGATTACCAAAAAGAACAAGAAATGAATTGTCATAAAGCAATGATTTCGTGTTCTAGTATTGTTATGAGAAAATTATTTTATTTTCAAATTATTTATAAAAATTGGGAATGTAAACTTGCTAAAATACCTTCTGTGATAGTAATAGTGATGATTTGTAATATTTCTTCTTTTGATGTTTGTGGGCTTTCTAGATGCCACCATTTTATAGCAACTAAGATGTTTGAAGCAATAATTTTTGAAAAATAATTAGCAATTTTGATTTGAGAATCACTAATGTGATAATGATAAATAAGTTCGTTTAATAAATAATGACTATAGATTGTCAGCATTTCATCAAAAATATTTATGGGTAAATCATTATTGTATAACACTATAAAAATATCTTTATGTTTATTAAAATAATCTAATAATGAACTAAAATATGGTTTAAAATCATTCTCTTTTTTTAAATGAAGAGTAATAAATTGGCAATGAATATTTTTTTTAAATTGCTTGATGAGTTCTTCAACTATTTTATAAATTAAATCGTATTTGTCTTCATAATTTCTATAAAAAGTAGAACGATTGATTTGACATTCATTAATTAATAGTTTAATGGTAATGTCTTGGAATTTATAGCGTTCTAATAAATTGATAAAATGTGATTCAATATTTTCTTTTGTTTTGATGTTTCTTAAATCTTTACTCATTTTTTCCTCTCTAATGCAACATTCATTATGAAAAAGTTGCATATGCAACTTTTTTAAGTGATTTATCGCTTGTTAATTATTTATCATAATTATATCATTATTTATAGAAATAATAAAGATATAAGGAGATAAAGTATGAAAAACAAATATTACCCTCATCTATTTGAAAAAGGAAAAATTGGAAACGTTGTTATCAAAAATAGAATTGTACGTAATTCTATGGGAACGTACTTAGGTAATCCAGATGGTACAGTCACTGATAGACAAATTAAAGCTTATGCACAAGCTGCTGATGGTGGTGCTGGACTTATTTTTATGGATAATGCTGTACCTGTTCCTATGACATCTTGTGGTTTAAGAGCGGACAAAGATGAATTTATTGCTGGATTAACTTTGTTGGCAGAAACAGTCAAAGAACATGGAGCAACTCCTGGTCTACAATTGGCACATCCTGGTAGAGATGCAGCATTTGTAGGAAGTGCTGATGTTATTGGAGCATCACCAATTACTTTTGAACCATGGTATGAAATGGGATTTAAAATGCCTAGAGCTTTAACTATTGAAGAAATTCATGATTTAGTAGAGAAATTTGGAGATGCTGCTTTAAGAGCAAAAAAAGCTGGGTTTGAAGTCCTTGAAATTCATGGGGCTGCTGGATGTATTCCTACAAATTTCTTATCACCTCATGATAACAAACGTACTGATATGTATGGTGGATCACTGCATAATCGTATGAGATTATTGATAGAGATTGTCAGAAATATGAAACAGAAATGTGGAGCTGATTTTCCTATTGGTGTTAAATTAAGTACTGAAGATTGGGAACCAGAAGGAATTCGTATAGAGGAAACAATTGAAGTTGCGAAAGCATTAGAAAAAGAAGGTGTATCTCATTTAAATATGATGGGTGGGACACATGCAACTGCATCTCGACAATTCTTATTGCCAAATGCTTTTAATGCTGAACATACAAGAATGATTAAAGATGCTGTTCATATTCCTGTATTTATTGGACACAATATTTTCTCTCCTGAAGAGGCAGAAAAAATGCTGGCTGAAGGAAATGGTGATTTTGTGGCTTTAGGACGTTCTCAATTGGCTGACCCAGCATGGGCTAAAAAAGCGAAAGAGGGGAAAGCAAGAGATATTAAACCATGTATCAATTGTATGATCGGTTGTATTGATAAAGGAATGTTAGGTCATACACCAATCCATTGTACAGTGAATCCAACTTTATACAGATTTGAATGCAAACCTATTGTTGAAGCTGAAGTTAAGAAAAATGTAGCAATTGTAGGTGCTGGTCCAGCAGGATGTGAAGCAGCATTGACGGCATCTTTACGAGGACATAAAGTCACTATTTTTGAAAAGAGAAGTTTTGGTGGTGCTATGATAGAAGCAAGTAAACCAGACAATAAGGCAAATATCAAACGTTTGATTAATTATTATGAAGACCATATTACTCATGATCCTAATATTACTTTAGTTAAAAAAGAAGCAAATTATGATATGCTTGTTCAAGGTGGCTATGATGCTGTTATTATTGCCATAGGAGGTAAAACAAGAATTTTAGATGTTCCAGGTAGTGATAAGTCATCAGTTGTTTATGCAAATGACTATTTAAATGGTTCTCGAGTTGTTGATGGAAAAAATGTCGTTATTATTGGTGGAGGTATTACAGGAGCTGAAACAGCACTAGAATTAGATAATGATGGAAAAAATGTAACCATTGTAGAAATGGCAGATACTTTCTTAGCTAATTCTGGTTCATCTTGTCAAGCTTATAATATTGCCATTGCTCAATCAAATATAAAAATTATGACTGGTAAACGTTTGGTTGCTGTAGAAGATAATGGGGTAGTTTTAATTGACAGATGGGGTAACGAAAATACTGTTGATGCTGATAATGTTGTTATTGCAGCAGGATTTACTCCTCAGTATGATCTTGCAAATCAATTAGAAGAAAATACAGAAATGGAAGTTTATAATATAGGGGATAGCAAGAAAGTTCGTCAAATTTACGATGCTATTCATGAAGGATTTATAGCAGCCAGACAAATCTAATATTTGCTCTGTTATATTATCATATTTTGTTGAATCTATTCTTTTTATCCTTCCCAAAATGAATAGATGATAAAAATGAATGTCATAAAAATGATGTTCATTTTTTATATGTGTGCCGGGCAGGGCATGAATTCAGTTGGAGATAAACCAACCACGGGTATTTACCGCCAAGTGTAGTGAACCACAAGCCGTTGACAGTGATGTCATGGGTGAAGGAAGTGGTGTAGCGATTCTTTCGAGCGTACGAACAGAAACCTGATATAAGGCTAAATGGTGGATAAGGTTGCATAACAAATCGAAGTCCAAAAGGTAAACGTAAAACCAAGACAGTAAATCAGGACGTTGTGAAAGAAAGAGGGTTCATGAATTACCCCGGGAGGTCTTATGGACGAGGAAGTCTAGTAAACTTTAAAATCAGTGATAGTACCCTCGGTCGAAAAAGGTTTGCCATAAGAAGTCAGATGAAGTCATAGTAGGTAGAGATACTGAAGGACTGAAACGTTTATAGAGTGCAAATCACTATAAGCAATGTCTGGACAGTCCGAATATGAGGATAGCCTAGAACTATGGAGCGCAACCATAGATGGTAAAGGTAATTGGGATGGTTCCGGATAGATTTACAAATAGAGGAGGAGCAGCAAATGAAATTAATGGAAAAGATTTTAAGTCAGGAGAACTTGAAGATAGCTATCAAAAAGGTCAAGAAGAACAAAGTGTTGAATGCCAAATTAAATAAAAAGAAAAATAAAGAAAATAGTCAAAATAAAAGAAAAAGTCTTATCAAAGTGAATGAATAAGAAATAATCACTTTAAATGATAAGACTATTTTAGTATGATAATAGTTGGAAAGAATGAAAAAGTAATCAAGGAATATATTCAAAATCAATTGCAGGAAGATAAGCTATATGATCAAATGAGTATGAGAGAATTCATAGACCCGTTCACGGGTGAGCCAGTAAAAGGAGGCAAAAAATAAAAGCCCTTAAAGGGCTAGCCAGAAAAGGCGTTGCGGCTGTCAGGCTTCAGAGTGTGAAACACAGCGCAACAGAATGCCCTTCTAGGGCGCGTACATACCACGTCTTTTAGGCGTGGTTATGATACGTTTAGCTTTTTTTGAATAAATAAATTATAAGCAAAAGGATTGATAGAAAAAGTGTTATGGTAGATATTTCACAGTACAGTTTATATTGGTTTATTTTCTTTTGAATGTTTGTTTGGTATATCTTAAAATCATATTCAAATAGTTTTCTTCCCACTTGAATGTCATTTTTATTATAATTTTGTGGTTCATATAACCCTTTTTCCTCATAAATGTTTTCTTTTGTTAATGGG
>NZ_NFLD01000065.1:0-3662 GCF_002160725.1 Massilimicrobiota sp. An142
GGTCAATCATGTTTGGACATGATTGACTATAATTGTGTATAAATATAAGTGGTGCACTTTATGCGATTGAGGTGGTGCAGATGTCTGCGACTACCAGTGCTTTTACATGCGAATAATCATTTGTATTTCATTATTCAATGATATATTTTGCATAATCATCATAAATACAAGTATTATAGATACTATTATAAAAACAAATATCACCATTCTTTTTGACTTCATCACATCTTTTCACCTCTAAAAAGATTCAGTTTATCAACTATGATTATACTATAGCCATGTTATTCCTATCTTTCTAATATAGTTAAGTTAAAATTAATTTTATATAAACTTCTATTTTAACTATTGATTTATTGGTGAAAATTATATATGCTTTATTTAAGATTGAGGTGATAAAGATGAAAGAACATCATTACATTGTATTTGGTCTATGCTTTTTTATATTCATGTTAGGGAAACTTCTCATCACTTTTATTCCTGGAAATGAAATAGCCAATGCCATTTTATTTTCAACAGCTGTTATTGTAGCCACCATGTATTATTTTCATAGAAAAGACCTTGATTAATCATGATATTTTATATGTTATCAAAACATAATTCATATCACATAAACTATAAATTCCAATAATCAAAACAACATAAAAAGTATATCTTTATATAAATAGAGATATACTTTTATTGTGCTTTCATATCCAGAAATATTTATAACTTTATTTTCATTTATTATAAAACATATTTCATATAACTATGACATAAAAATACTATTCACACATCAATCCTCTCATATTCTTATTTATTTCAAGATTTATCTTTCTTATAATTAACAATCATAGCACAATGATCTGTAAAAGCTAATGTTCTCATATCAATAATGATATCTATCAAATGAATATCTGATTTTGCTAATACATAATCTATATGTGTATTGCCTACAAATGTTCTATAGAAGTCACCTTGATGTGCCTTTTTCTTTTCACCTTTATAATCAATATAATAAGCTTTTTCTTCTTTTAAACCTTTTTCCCATAAATCAGAATATTCTTTGTCATTTATTAAATTGTCTATCACTTTCCAATTTTTAATCTGTGAATATTTTCTATGCGCATTAAAATCACCACATATAATATCACAGTCACTTTCTTGAATGATTGACAATAAAGAATCTATATCATCTCGTAATGGCAAATGCAGACCGAATATAGACCAATCATCATTTTTTATTTTCACAAAACGATTATTATAATGAAAATGATCTATATTCACTTTTTGCCATGTATCGTCCTTACAAAGAGCAACTGTTAAATAAATTGTTTTTTTAATATTTTCAATTTCCTGATATAAATTAGGTGATATCTTATGTGTATAACATGTAACCTCATCAGCCAAAGATGATCTTACTTCCTGTAAAATCACAACATCTGCCTGATACTCTTTTAAAAACTCATTGAGACTTCCATCTATCAGATATCGAAACATATTCATATTTAATGTTATTATTTTCATATTTTATCACCCTAATATCATTATACAATAAATTAAAAAGAAATATCTCTAATATCATAAAATTCAATTCTTTGATCATCAATAAATAAGACTTTATGATATTCTGCATCTATTTTTGTAATCATTCCTTGTAATGTCTGATATTGCTGGTGTGTATAATAAACAATTTTCACAGACATACCTTTTTGAAGCTGTTGAAATAAACGATTCAATCTTTCACATTCATCTTCCATTAATTCTTTTTTATAAACAGGTTGTCTTTCCTTTTCATGAAGATATTCTCTAAATCCACGTAAAGAATCAAATGGTTGAAATTCTACTGCATCATCATGATTTTTATTCTGCATTATGTCCTCCTATTAACTGATGTCGCTGTTTTGCAGTGGCTTTATCTAAAACATTCATGGCTTTCAAAACAGCATTCTTGCCATACTTATTTTTAATTTGAATAATAGATTGTTGTAACTGTCTTTCTTTCAGCACTTCTTCATAGTCAGTAAATAAGTCATAGGCTTCATACCTTTCATCAATAACTTGACCAAAACCAATAGAAATCTTTCTAATCTTTTGACTTTTAAATGTTGTAGACTCAAATAAGTCAATAAACTCCTTAACCAACAGACGATAAGAATTTGTCACAACTGAAATTTTACGACTACCACCCGTAGACGGAAGTGAAGCATCAACATATCTAATATGTAAAGAAATATGATTGGTCACAAGTCCCTGTTCAACCAGTGTTAAAACATTATCCTCCACCATTTCTTTTAAAACCAGTAAAGCATCCTGATCACGATATTCTCCAAATAGAACCTGTCCATTGGATATAGAGCGATGCTGTGGCTGATAATTTTTAATTTGTTGAATAGTCACCGGTTCTTTACCCCAAGCATGACGAATTAAAAAACGTGCATTCACACCAAACTCTTTATACAAGATATCTTCAGGACAATGTGCTATTCCTTTCATATTGACAATGCCTAATTTATATAAACGCTTGGCGATTCCTCTGCCCACTTGCCAAAAATCTGTGAGTGGCGTATGTTCCCATAATGTCTTTTGATATATTTGTTCATCCAAATAAGCCATATGACTTTTGACATGCTTGGCGGTAATATCTAAAGCCACTTTAGCTAAATAAAGATTCGTTCCAATACCACATGTAGCTGGAATTCCCGTTGTTCTATAAACATCATCTATAATCATCTGTGCTATTTCTTGAGCGTTTTTATGATAGAAATTCAGATATTCTGTGACATCTAAAAAAGCCTCATCAATAGAATACACATAAATATCTTCCTGACTTAAATATTTTAAATACAAGCCATAAATATTAGCTGAATATTCCATATAAAGTTTCATCCTTGGTTTAGCTACAATATAATGAATATGCTTAGGTATTTCAAATAAACGGCATCTGTTTTTCACTCCTAACTCTTTCATATGTGGAGAAACAGCTAAACAGATTGTACTCTTTCCTCTTGAAATATCCGCAACAACAAGATTGACTTTGTAAGGATCTAGCCCTCTTTCTACACATTCTACCGAAGCATAAAAGGTTTTAAAATCAATGCATAAATAATATCTCATACACAACTCACCACCTGACAAAGTTATTATACAAAATAAAAGTTGCATAATCAATGTATTTTACGCAACTTCTCTATACAATATTTTCCATTTTTTAAACTTGATGTTTCACACGATCATGTTCCTCGGCTCTTTTGGCATCATTAAAGCGATCCAATGTTCCTACCAAATAACCTGTAATACGTCGAATTCTTTGAATAGGTTCTGGCTGTAAACAATAGTGAAGATCAACAAATTCTCCATCTACTGTTAATGTTAGGGATGTTAAAGTTTCATGAGGATATTTCTGTTTGACATATTGGATATATTCCTTAATTTCATCTTCACTCATTTCACCATTCAAAACTTCAACATCAACATGATCAATAACTTCTTTCATACACATCACCTTCTCTTTATTTTATTATAGAAAATAAAATTCTAAAAAACAAATGAAATGAATGTTTCATCCTGTCAAGCAATTTTGAAAATGTCCTAAAAAAAGTTAAACATTAGCACCGTTTGTACGATGCTTTTGTCTTGCTAGAAAGCCAAGAAAGTCATCATTTCTCCAAGGATGTTCCATTGGC
>NZ_NFLD01000066.1:0-3660 GCF_002160725.1 Massilimicrobiota sp. An142
TATTCTAGCCATAAGAAAAGAGGAAAGACCTGGTTTGGTCAATCCCCTCGCATACTATCTAAGATAGGTTGTATTAACATATAAATGTAGCGCCGTATACGAGACCCGTACGTACGGTGCAATTATCCAGAATTCTGGATAACAACACTTATCCCGAATTATTGATTATCCCGAAAAACAGGTTTTTCCAATGAAAAATCAAGTAAAATTCGGGATAATTTTTTATAATGGCTTCAGGAGGTAATCATTATGAAAATACTTATAACTGAAGCTGTCGAATCAGCTATGAATGCATTCTTTGATGCATTAGGCAATGATACTTATAAAGAACAGTATCGCTCAACTCATTTCAATCCCATTTTAGTAGAATACAAACGGATGGGAGAGGATTATTACGATGAAGCAGTCAATGATAATGTTGAGAAAATATATCAATCTTATCTAGAAGCTAATCAATTTGGTAAAAGAACATTTAATAAACGTCTAAGAGGTCTGAGAATTCTTAAAGAAGTAATAAAAACCGGCAATTTTAAATGGAAATTTAAAATTGCCAATGAAGAAATAGTTACTAATCTGTTTACAGAATCCATTGATCGTTATATTGGAACCAGAGATTTAAGTCCTCGTAATATAGACTTCGAAAAAAAGACATTAATTAAATTCTCTACATTCTTGATTGAAAATGGTGTATATAGATATCAGGACATAACTTACGACCACATTGTATCTTTTATCAAACTTGTATCTTTAACTTCACCTGGATCGCTTGATAAAGTAGCTACTGCATTATCTAAATATATGCGAAAACTCTTTGATGAACATCTCATCTTTAAGGATATTTCACATCTTATAAAGGTCAAAAGAGTAAAAAATGGAAAAGTTAAAAAAGCTGCAGATATTAATGATATCACAAAGATTTTAAAAATCATTGATAGAAATAGCTCTGTAGGTAAGAGAGACTATGCAATCATCGTTTTAGCTTGCTTTACAGGAATCAGGGCAGGAGATATCGTTAATATAAAACTTTCTGATATTGATTGGAAAAATAAAGAAATCCTAATCATTCAAGGAAAGACTAATTCTTATCTAAAATTACCACTCAATAATGATGCGTGTGCAGCTTTGGCTGATTATGTCTTAAATGGAAGACCTGAGACTAAATCTGATAAGTTGTTCATCAGATCATTAGCACCATTTGAAGGATTCCGTGATGGTGTTTCGATAAATAATATATTAAGAAGAAGGTCAGCAGATGCGGGTGTAATGGTTGGTGGTAAGAATACGATACATGGTATAAGAAGGATGATTGCGACCGAAATGATAAAGTCTGATCAATCAATTTATACAGTAGCCCAGATACTTGGTCACCAATCAATAAAACCATCTAGACAATACATCGATCTTGATGTAGAAGGCCTGAGAAAATGCACACTATCTTTTGATGATATACGAGGTGATAGACGATGAAATATTGCTGGGAATATACAGATGATTATCTTGAATATCGCAGTAGTTGTGGATTAGATACAAAAAACCCTAGATGGTATATTAAAGATTTTTCAAGATACCTTAAAGATAACTATCCCAATGAAACGATCATTACAAAGAAGATGGTGATTCCATGGTGTATCGCAAGACCGACTGAAAAAAGTTATAGTTTCAAAAAGAGGATGTCTACTCTCAGGCAGTTTACTATATTCATCTATTCGATAGGTGTTTGTGAGTTTATCCTGGATACAAGTTTTACTCCCAATGCAGAACGCTATATCCCATATATTTTCACTGATCAGGAACTTACTGATTTATTTGATACAGCCATCAGAAACAGCGTTCAAGATCCGAGTTCATATAAGAAGCTAATTATATCTGTTATCTATCGGTTGATATTTTATTGTGGATTGAGGCCTAACGAAGGAAGAGAAATAATGATAAGCGACATCAATCTTAATGATAAAACGATCTTCATAAGAAGGAATAAAGCTCATAAGGAAAGAATCATACCGATATCTGATGATGTCAATGAAATGATCAAAGATTATATGCGAAAAGCTTCGGTATTTAAAATGAATAGTCCCTATCTGTTTAGCTCACCTAGGCTTGATAGTTATAAATCGACTTGGCTTAGGACAGAGTTTTTAAAATTATGGAAAGCGACTAAAGAGCCATCTAATATGACCAGAATTAGAGTGTATGATCTACGACATCGATTTGCAACGACGTTAATGATGAAATTTCTTGATGAAGGAGAAGACCTGAATAATATATTGCCTTACATGAGTTCTTATATGGGACATTCCAGCTTTGAAGAAACAGCTTATTATATTCATTTACTACCTGATAGACTAAAGACTTCAAAAGCTATCGATTGGGGAATAATGGAATCACTCATTCCAGAGGTGTTACCATGAAAAAGAACGAGCTGAAATATTTCAAGATGATTCGCGATTTCTTTGAAATCTTTCTCCCGAACCAAAAAGGGGCAAGCAAACATACAATTAAGAGTTATAAAATCTGTATGAATCAATTCTTGGATTTCGCTAAGGCTAGTTTAGGCATCAAACTCAGAGATTTTGATTTTAATCATACAACGATTGAACTTGTCGAGTCATTTCTTGAATATGGGGAAAATGAATATCATTGGTCAGCTAAGACTAGAAATCTAAAATTAGCTGCCATAAGATCATTCTACAAGTATTCTGCCAATCATGATATAACGTTAATCGATATTTACCTGAAACTTATGACGATTCCTATAAAATCTGTAACTAAAGGAATCATCATAGATTTCTTAAGTGAGAAAGAATTAGAATTTCTTCTCAGTCAACCTAATCAATTAAATGTCAAAGATAGAAGAAATCTCACGATGATGATTACTTTATATGATACGGGAGCTCGAATACAGGAATTATTAGATATAAGGCTCAAAGATATCTCTTTAGACTCATCTCCGCATATCGTTCTTAATGGTAAAGGAAGAAAGATGCGTATAGTTCCAATAATGGATAAAACAGTTGAGCATCTCAGGAAATATTTAGATAACTATGAGTTAACCAGTGAAGACCATGTCTTTTTTACATTTCATAACGGTGAACGAACAAAAATGAATCCTGACACAGTACAGAAATTTATCGATCGATACTGTATCATGGCAAATAATGCTGATTCAAGCTTTCCAAAACATATATATTGTCATATGTTTCGTCATTCTAGAGCTATGCATCTATACCGTAACGGTATGCCTCTTCCTCTGGTATCTGAATGGTTAGGTCATGCGCAGATTAACACCACTAGGGAATTCTATGCCAATGCAGATACTGAAATGAAAAGAAAAGCGATCAATGCAGCTTCATCCGTTATTGATATAACTAATACCAACACTAATGATTATGATTTTGATGATGAAGATCTTTTGAAAAAATTATATTCACTCAAGTAATAAAAATTATCCCGAATTTTACTTGATTTTTCATTGGAAAAACCTGTTTTTCGGGATAATCAATAATTCGGGATAAGTGCAATTATCCAGAATTCTGGATAACAACACCGTACGTACGGGTCTCGTATACGGCGCTACATTTATATGTTAATACAACCTATCTTAGATAGTATGCGAGGGGATTGACCAAACCAGGTCTTTCCTCTTTTCTTATGGCTAGAATA
>NZ_NFLD01000067.1:0-3617 GCF_002160725.1 Massilimicrobiota sp. An142
GAGAAATACTTTGATACAGTCAATCATTCAAGACTTATACAGATACTTTCACAAACTATTAAAGATGGAAGAGTCATATCACTCATACATAAATATCTCAATGCAGGAGTCGTAGTAAAACATAAATTTGAGGAAACAACTAAAGGTGTACCTCAAGGAGGATTATGTGGATATCGGCATAATCCTCCTTATGTGGAGTTAGTTATTATGCCGAGTTAATTTAAATTACCCTTTAATAATCATATGGTTTTCTTTATTTTCTCGGCATAATACATCACAATTTAAATAGAAATATAGTTCTATTTCTATTTAAAGGAGCGTGATGATTATGAGATTAGAACTAATTTGTAGTGGATTAACAGAATTATTAGTTGATAATAACTATAGTTCATCCACCATAAACTTTTATAAAAGAGAATGGAAAAAACTAAATGATTTTCTTTTATCAGAATATGGAGATGATGTTTTTTCTATTGATAAAGGTTTAATATTTTTGGAAAAGATTCATGGTATTGTTTCAGTTTTTGAAGAATCCAAATTAAAAGATCAACAGATGCAGTTGATTAGGTCGATTCAAATTTTACAGGATTATAAGCTTCATGGTGTACTTACTAGACGATATCATGCATCTAAAAATCCAATCAGATTAGAGGGTGATTATTTAAATGTTCATATTCATTTTAATGATTATTTAGATCACACCGAATTGTCGAAATCTACTAAAAAACATTATATTAGAATTTCTCTAATATTTCTTGATTATCTTAATCAAAAAAGAATAACTGATGTTAGTCATATTGATTTATCCATATGCAATGATTATATAAGAACTTTTACTGGTATGTCTTTTAAAACGATTGAACAACATATCTGCGGATTACGATATTTTTTAAGATATTTGAATGAAAAAAATATATTAAAAAGTGATATTGCTTCTCTTATTCATATGCCAACTATATCAAAATCGGCTAAGATACCATCGGTATGGACTGAAGATGAAATTAAAAAATTATTACAGACCATTGATAGAAACAGTCCTATTGGAAAAAGGGATTACGCAATGATAGTACTAGCTTGTATTTTAGGGTTACGTATTTCTGATATTAAGAATCTAACATTTGATGATTTTAACTGGGAAGAAAAAAAGTTGAGCATTATTCAACATAAAACAAAAAAACCATTAACATTACCTATCCCTGATGCAGTTGGATGGGCAGTAATAGATTATATAAAAAATGGAAGACCTAAATATTATGAATCAAAAAATATATTTTTAAAACATATGCCACCTTTTGATATACTAAGTGATGAAAACCATTTGTCAGGTAGAATTCATTTTTATATGAAAAAAGCGAAAATTCCATTAAACAAAAATTGTCATAGAGGCTTTCACTCTCTAAGGCATACATCAGCTTCTATGCTTCTCGATGCAGGGGTTGAATTGCCAGTTATCACATCAATTCTTGGACATTCTAGTACTGATATAACTTCTATTTATTTAAAGACAGATCTTGATAAATTAAAAGAATGCGTTTTGGATTTGGTGTTTGATGATGAATACATTAATATTCGATAGTATTTTCAAAAACGAAATTCAGGATCTGATCAATTTAAAGAGAGCACAAGGATTTAAATACGCAGCAGAAGAATTCGCATTAAAAAGAATAGACAAATATTTTGTAGATAAAAACATACAAGAAAAAGTAATTATTAAATCAGTAGTTGATGAATGGTGTCTAAGAAAAACGTATGAAACACAAGCAAATCAAAACAATAGAATATCAATTATGAGAGTACTATGCTCATATTTATTAGAATTAGGATTTGATGTATATGTTCCTCCAAAGAAATTGACAAGAAGCGCCCCAAAATATAATGCACATATCTATACCGATGATGAATTAAGAAGATTTTTTGAAGCCGTTGATAAGAGTCAATCAGTTCCTTCTGAATGCCCATATCGTCATATTATTATGCCTATATTTTTTAGATTATTATATACAAGCGGATTACGTGTATCTGAGCTAAGATTGGCTAAAATTGAGGACTTCCATTTGGATGAAGGCTACTTTATAGTTAAAAACGGAAAAAATAATAAAGACAGAAAAATTCCAATTCATCCTGTATTAGTAAAAAAATGTAAAGAATTAAAATCAACTATTCATATTGATTCTGATGAATCAGAATATTTCTTTATGAAATTACCTGGCAAACCACTAACACTTCAGTGTGTGTACAAAAATTTCAGAAGATATCTTGATAAAGCAGGAATATCGCATAGTGGACGTGGTCCACGAGTTCATGACTTTCGTCATACTTATTGTGTTAATTTATTAAAGAAATGGGTATATGAGGAAAAGAATTTATTGGTATATCTGCCATATATGAAAACGATGTTAGGTCATGAAAGTTTTGATGAAACAGCTTATTATCTTAAATTGACAGCTACACTTTTTCCGATGATTCAGTTAAAACTTGAAAGTTTCTATCCTAATATGATTGAAAAGATTGAAGAATATGACAGCAACTGATTTTGCAGTTCTCATAACCAAGTTTTTAACTGAATATTTACCTCTTCACCGAAACTGTTCAAAAAATACTATAAACAGCTATAAAGATTCTTTAAAATTATTTATTCTTTTTCTAAGAGATGACAAAAGTATGAACATTAATAAATTTAAGATGCATCAAATTAATAGAGAACTTGTTCTTGAATTTATTGAATGGTTGAAAAATCGTGGGAATACACCTGTTACTATCAATCAAAGATTAGCAGGAATCAAATCATTTATAAATTTTGCACAGTATGAAAGTATTGAAAATCTGGCTTATTTACAGCCTGTTTTATCAGTTAAATCATTAAAAACTACTATTAGACAAGTTGATTATCTAACTGAAGAACAAATGAACAAATTAATAAATCTTCCGCCCACAGATACATTAGCAGGATTGAGGCATCGTATCATCATGTGCTTATTATATGATACAGGTGCTAGAGTACAGGAATTATGTGATTTAAAAATTGAAGATATCAATTTAGGTAATAATCCTACAGTTAAACTACATGGTAAAGGTTCAAAAATACGCATAGTCCCTATTTCTAAAAATATGAATCAGATACTAGAAGTTTACATATCTAAATTTTTTACAGATGTTAAATTAAAGAATGAATATTTGATTAAAAATAAAAATAATCAACAGATGGGTAGAGATGGAATAGAATATATTGTTCAAAAATATGCAACAATATTAAAAAATAATGATCCTAGTTTTCCATCAAAAGTTCATCCCCATATGTTTAGACATAGTAAAGCAATGCACATGCTTGCAGTTAATATTCCTATTGTCTACATTCGAGATTTTTTGGGGCATGAAGATATTTCAACAACTATGATTTATGCAAGAGCAGATTCAAGAAAGAAAAATGAAGCCATAAATAATTTAGCACCGAAATTAATTGAAGAAAATTATATTGATTGGAGTAAAGATCAAGAATTATTAGACTTCTTAAACAGCTTTAAATAATAATATTATGCCGAGAAAATAAAGAAAACCATATGATTATTAAAGGGTAATTTAAATTAACTCGGCATAATAACTAACTCCACATAAGGAGG
>NZ_NFLD01000068.1:0-3518 GCF_002160725.1 Massilimicrobiota sp. An142
CGTTTTTGCATGCAGAAAAATAGAGTAATGCTGGTGCATTACTTTTTATTTGCTCATTGTTAATATTTGCTTTAAGCATTTATCAACCAAACGAAACCAAATTCCTATAATATAAAAAATAGGCGATAGATTCTTTATTTTTCTATCGCCTCATTATTATTCTTTTGAAATATTTTTAAGTTCTTTAATCCAGTCCATACCTTTTTGAATCACTTTCCAATAAAATAATCCTAGACCCCAAATCAAAACAAACGCACCACTATAAATAAAAACTACTGAAAATGAAGAAATAGCATATTCAGCTAATGAACCACCTAAAATCATTAAAACCCCTAGCCCAAAAATTTCTATTAACTTTTTCATAAAA
Organism: Massilimicrobiota sp. An142; assembly: GCF_002160725.1. NCBI lineage: Bacteria > Bacillati > Bacillota > Erysipelotrichia > Erysipelotrichales > Erysipelotrichaceae > Massiliimicrobium > Massilimicrobiota sp. An142. The sequence continues at coordinate 368 of NZ_NFLD01000068.1, forward strand.
ATCTTCTCCTCTTATATATCATAACATAAAAATATGTAGAGTTTATGAATGTTTTTGAGATTTCATTTCTCTCCATTCATCTTCTAAAATAGACATTAAAATATCATCAGCGTATTGATCTCCATCTTTGATAGCATCTCTTAATACACCCTCATGTTTAAAGCCTACTTTTTCATAAGTATGAATAGCTCTTTGGTTGAAGACAAAGACATCTAAAGAAACATGATGTCATTTTAAAATAACACTTTTTCAATAATATGCTCCCTTTAATCAAAGAAAATAAAATCATAATGATCTTTTGCTTCTACAAAGCGAATAACTTCATCACGCTTATAAGATGATGGGCTCTCAATAAATTTTATAATTTATAAACCCCATATTTTTTATAAAGTCTTGCTCTTTTCAGTTTATTCAATATTCATTTTTTATTGTACAATGACTCTTTGTAAATGAGGAATTATGAGCATGCTTTTTTATTTGAAATATTTTCTTCATTTTCAATATGATATTCTATATATGAATTTGTAAAAGAAAACCCATATGATATTTTCACATGGGTCAAAATTATTATTTATTTGTATAAGATTATTTTATAGTTCGTAATCAATAATAACTTTAATTCCTTGTCCTGAAGCCGCAAATTCTAATGCTTTACTGATATCTTCCTGTTTAAATTTATGTGTCACCATAATAGAAGCAATTGGCGTTTTTTTATTTAATATATGATCAATAACTTCAACAATTGTCTCATGCGTATAACCTTGAGAACCATAAATAATTGGTTGGGCTGCAATAAAAGGTCTTCCTTCTAATTCAACCTTTTGGAATACTGAGATTATTGCATATTTTGTATGATTTCTCGCATAATTAAATACTTCTGATAATAATGGTGGAGCTCCTGCTGCGTCTACATACATATCCACATCAGGAATTGGATCATAACTTGGATAAGTACCAAAAATCTCTATTAATTTATCCTTCAAATTTTCAGTAGAGGTATTAATTGTTTTTACTCCTAATAATGCTGCTTTGGATAATCTCAATTCATTTCTATCTACGACAACAACATTTTTTATACCTCTTCCAAGCAATCCCGCAGTAGCCCCTAATCCAATAGGACCTGCACCTAGCACAACAATCTTGTCGTCAAGTTTAGGATTAAATGCTAATGCTCCTTGGGCTCCAACAGACATTGGTTCAATAATAACCGCTTGATCTAAATCGACATCATCATCAAGTGGGTATAGATTCACACCAATTTTTGCATTTTGTACCAAAGCATATTCAGAAAATGCCCCTGCCATAGTTGAACCAGCAACTCCATATGGTTGACTCATGACAGGATCAACAAATACTTTTTCTTCTAATTTAATATCATCAGATACATTTTTTCCTTTTTCGACAACAATACCTACAAACTCATGCCCAAATTGTGATCCGGGAAATACACCATAGTTTTCACCACCATGATAATAGATACCAACATCAGAACCACAGATTCCAGCTCTTAACACTTTCACAAGAACATCATTTTCTTTGACTTCTGGAATAGGTCTCTCTTCAACAGTCACATTTTGAACAGAATTATAAATTGCACATTTCATCATTTTTGTCATAAAAACATCCTCCTTAAAAATATTTTAACAAAATAGATTAAGTGTTCAATTTACATTTTCTATAAAATGTGTAATATCAAGACTACCAGTTTGTTTTTTTATTAATGATAGACTCATGCATATTTTCGTAATTTTTATGTGAATCAAGATAGACTTCAGTCATAAATTCAGGTGATTCTACCATCCCATTATTTAACCATTTCTTGAGAAGCATCACTTGAGTAGAAGCATATTTATATGATAAATAATCTAATTTGATTTGATTTTGAATAATATCTTTATATAAATAAGAAAATACTATTTGATTTCTTTCAATAATTGTATCAAATAAAGAATTTTGTTCATCATCTTTTATAGCAACGATGAAAAAGTTTTTGTTTTTAAAAAAAGCTTTATAAATCTCTGTAATAAACATTTCTGTAGTCATTTTTTTATCAAAACATTCTTTAATTGTACTTTCTATAGTCTCAATATATATATCTTCTGTTATAGATTGTCGATCTGCATAATAATTATAGAAAGAACGTCTTGATATTTTGGCTCTTTTTACAATATCTTTGACAGAGATTTTAACTGTTTGTTTTTCAATGACCAATGCAATAAAAGCATCTTTAATTTTTTCTTTTGTTGTCATATATAATCATCCTATATTTCATTATTACTATTTTTCTATTTTCATCATATAAATTATTTTAAAAGAATATTTTGGATAAATTCCAGTTAAAGAACTTTTTCATCTCATCTTACTAAAACTATATTCCTTAAGACAAAACTATCTAAAGTTTTAAGATGTTTTTTTAGTTAAGTCAACAGCAATTCATAAAACATCATTGATTAATTGTTTTTCTATCTCATCAATCATGAAGCTTCTCTTTTTAAAAATTCAATTTCATTATATGATTATATTATTTTTTAAAGAGAAGAATAATATAAATTGATAAAAAAATAGAAATCAAATGAAAAGATAGTTAGAAATACCTATTGTATTGTCGCTAATTATACATAGTATTTATATATTTATCTTTCTATATAACTACTATTTTAACACTATTCTCAAATTCCATAAATATAAAAAGCATTTTTATTCATTGTTTATATATTCTTGGTTAATTGTAAAAGTAAATTCTACTTTAAAAAATAAAGTGGAATTTAGTCTTACGAATTTTCTTGTTATATGTTATTGATTATTTGTTCCTCATTTTCTGGATTAATGATATGAATGAAAATATTTCTAAAAACAAACATATGACCGCTGATCAACGTAATGAGATTTTTACCATGCTAGAAAATGGTGATTCCGTTTCTAAAATTGCTTCAGCTATTTCAAAAGATAAATCTACTGTTTCCAAAGAAATCAGGAAACATAGAATTGAACAGAGAATTTCCAATACCCTTAGTAAAAATGGCACCTGTGCTCATGTTAAAAGCTGCACGCATACTCATTTATGCACTCATGTCAAATGCAATCTCAAGTTTTGTAAAAAGTGTGACATCTGTCAAAGCGTTTGTCCTGATTTTGAGCTCTATATATGCAA
>NZ_NFLD01000069.1:0-3277 GCF_002160725.1 Massilimicrobiota sp. An142
TGTTGAATGCCAAATTAAATGATAAATAGTTCTTCAATTTATTTTGTTAGAATACAAGGTGAGATAACTGTAATATTCATATTAAATTGTCCTGGCTATTCATATTATTTGCTACGTGAGATAACTAAAAAATGCATCTAGGATGCACTTTTTTTGTTATAGTTTTCAAACACCGATTTGATTCCATATGCAATTCTAAGACTTATATCTAAATCTTCGAACACCTCGTATATTGCCTCTGTATTCCAGAATATATCCGTTGGGTGGGCAAGCCCTATTGTCATATCTCTCATAACGAAACATATTTCCCAGTCAAGTTCATTCTCTATTAAACGACACCATTCACTTCGATTATCAATGACAATATCAAATGAATAATAAACGAACGTTTCCATGCTCCTGATTGTACCAACACATTTGACCTCATCTTTATTTTTATATATATAATCCATTTTCTTATCCCAACTCATTATCATTAAAGGCCATCATGACAGTATCTGTATCTATGACATTCTGATTTCTATTATTGCCTGCCAATAGACTTTTATTGCACAATTGATTAATCAATCGTGGTACACCATTTGATGCATTTATAATGGCCTCTACAGCACTTGCTTCAAATACCTGTTGATGGCATCCAGCTCCTTTAAGCTTCTCCTGAATATATTTTCGTGATTCCTCTTTGTTGAGATTTTCTATATGATAGTTCATGACTATTCTCTGTTTTAATGGCTCATGTATCGCCAAATTAAACGTATTATTGAGCTGCGGTAGTCCTGCTAACAGAACGACTGCCTGATCACTTGAATCCATTTCAAAATTAAAGAGTATTTTTAGATCGTTAAGTATTCCATTTCTTAAATAGTTTGCTTCATCGAGAATGATAATCAGTGTCATTCTTTTTTCGATAGTATATCTTTCTATGGCTTTTTGAATGGCCTTGAAATTATCGCTTTTTCGATGATATGCTTCCAGTCCCAATGCTTCTGCCAGTTGTCTATAGAATTCCATCACTGTTAATGTTGACATGGGTATATAGATAACTTTATATGCTGATTGATTAAGACTCTTGACCCAATGCCTTATCATGGTTGTTTTGCCTCGACCTGGCCCTCCAGTTAAGACACCAAATCCTTTTGTCTGTACAAGATAGTTCAATCTGAATATCAGCTCCTTATAATCATTTGTTTCTACTAGGACGTCTTTTGAATTCTTGATGAATGGATTGAATTCCAGTCCATATCTGCTGGTATAGTTCATGTTATTTTTCCTCCGTAAATTTTATTTTATTTCGTTTAACAGTTGCATTTGCCTGTTTGTCAAGCAGATGTATTTCTTCCAGTTCACCTGTTTCCTTATCGACGATATAAATTTTAGATAAATCTGGTGAATATCTTAAAAGCAGTTTCTGTCCTGCATATCTGTAATTGACCTCATATTCTTTTTGATCTATCATGATGACGTTATCGTTAGATACTTTTCTCTCTTTTTCTATAAGGAATATTTTGTCTATCTTTTCATCATCATATCTTTGGATGAGTGATGATTCTTCAAAGAATCTATCCTGTGGTGTCTTTTTGTTCAAGGACCTGTGGATGGTTTGATTATATCGTTGCACATACTGCATTAATGATTCCCTCAATTCATCAAGACTCTTATAATCATTCATATGAAGTCCTGACATCCATTGTTCCTTCATCGTTTTAAACCATCTTTCTATCTTGGCTTTTGATGTAGGTGTCCTTACGGCACAGTAATTGATAACTGTTCCCATTCGTGCTGCTAATAATGTCATTTGATTGCATCTGTAATTTGCACCATTGTCGAAGTTAAATATCTTTGGTTTTCCATGCTTTTTTACCGCACTTTTAATGACACTCATCAGATTTATGTAATTATCATTTAAGAATATATCTATGCCAACGATATATCTTGAGGCATCATCTATTAATGCGATAATATATGTTCGCTCTTTTTTTCCATCAATTTTGAGGTATGGTCCTACACTCGAATCCCCACACCAGACTTCATTGATATGTTTTCTTTCATATCTTCGCATATCCTTGTTTTTTGTAGGTGTATCTTCTTTTTTTAGTCGATTGACGACTCTATTAACAGTGGATAAGGATATTTCTTTTGTCCTGATAGTACCATTGTCTTTTAGCTTCTGATAAACGAGTGTCGCAGGTAGTCTGGGATATTCCTTAATTAAATAGGATATTTGAGTCATGATATCCTCATCTACCTTTCTATATGTCGCCTTATCACTTCTTGACTGTGGCTTCAATCCATCAAAGCCATTTTTCATATATGCTCGATACCATCTTGCAATCGTATATGCACTTATCTTATAGTCCTCACCATTTGGATGCTCATATACCCTGGAAGCTGCCTGATTAAAAAATGCTGACTTGGATAAATTATCATCAATTGTCCCAGTGACCAGCGGGGCTATGATTCCATATCGAAATAAAGCGATATCTGTTGATTTTTTTGCGTTCATTTGCCTTGTTCCTCCTTATACAGCTGCCATTGTATATGAAGTTTAAGGTATTCGAAAGTTAGGCTATGTGGGTAAGATTATATAGAATATTTGGTGTGCATTTAATTTGCATAAACTGTCTTTTAAAATGAAAAAAGCACTGAAAAACCAAAGAACTATCTAATTGAATATTTTCAGATAGTAGTCTTTGTTTCCAATGCATCGAATACTGTTTCTTTATGTAAGAAATATTAGATTCATCTATATTTGGGTTCTCAATCATAAGCTGATTTAAATCCTGCATAGTATTTGAGCGAATAATGGATAGAGTGTCATGAAATAGAATTTGACTATAAGGAATAATGATAGATAGTAAAAATGCATGTGTATGATTACAATGCTTACATTTGAATCTTTGGATTTTAAGGGGAATGATGCCATCTGGTGTTTTTATTTTGCGCGTATAAAAGCCATGCTTGATAAGATGTCCTTTATGATGACATGAACATTCTAGAGAAGCGATATTAAGATCTTCAAGACATTCATTATAAAATGTTTGCATTTTAGAAAAGTTTTGATTGAATGTGTTTGAGTAATAAGTTATCATATAAGTGTTCTTTGAACAGAGGATAAAGGCTAGCATTGGCGTGAGAGGCTTTATCCTTTTCCTTTCCAGCTATTATCATACTAAAATAGTCTTATCATTTAAAGTGATTATTTCTTATTCATTCACTTTGATAAGACTTTTTCTTTTATTTTGACTATTTTCTTTATTTTTCTTTTTATTTAATTTGG